>NZ_KV813913.1:0-310 GCF_001813755.1 Corynebacterium sp. HMSC074H12 | reverse complement strand
GTGATGATCCGGTGTTTCGGGATCTGGTGCGCGCCCGGTTGATTAATCCTGGCTCGAAGTTTGATTCGATCGAAACCCTTGCTGAAGTCGGGGTGACAAGCGCAAGCTACGCCACGATTAAACGCCGACTACCTGGCTTTGCTACAGATGCCTTCGGCGAAGGATTAACCCAAGTGCTGGCGCATCATGCAGGTATCGGGCCAGGTACTTTTATCTTGTACGACGTGACCACCTTGTACTTTGAAACCGATACTGCTGATGAGCTTCGCAAACCCGGGTTTTCCAAGGAACGCCGCCTCGAGCCACAAAT
>NZ_KV813912.1:3802-4139 GCF_001813755.1 Corynebacterium sp. HMSC074H12 | reverse complement strand
GATATCAGGTGTCTACCAAACAGGGGTCAGGTCCGGATTTCACCGCGTGCCTTTGTCCCGGTGACTACAATCCAAGCCAAGCGCAAGTCCACACTTCCTGACCTGGTCAAGCGCATGTTTGATACTGGTCAGCTCAACCGAGTGTGGATGTCGGATATTACTTATCTGCGCACCAGCGAGGGATGGTTGTACTTGTGCGCGGTCCGCGATGGTCATTCCCGCAGGGTACTGGGCTGGGCTATGGATAGCGTTCAAGACACAAGTTTGGTCGAACGGGCCCTGCGGATGGCGCATACACTACGTGGTGATGTTCCTGATGGGCTGGTGTTTCACGCTG
>NZ_KV813912.1:0-3702 GCF_001813755.1 Corynebacterium sp. HMSC074H12 | reverse complement strand
GTGATGCCGCACGTAAGGCCGTTGCCTACTGGATGGAAGTCGTCTACAACCGCCGGCGCCGGCACTCTGCACTCGGGATGGTCAGCCCCGTCGACTTCGAAAACCACATTGGTCTAACCACCAGCAGAAAAGAAATAGCTGCCTAACCACTAGGTAGCTCCACTACGTGTCCACGATTTGCGGGCAACCTCACACCCCTTAGAGAATTAAATTATATTTTTCATTGACTGTGCCTTGGCTCACTGCTACCCTTTCTGTAACTTCACTCATGAAAGGAGGAGGCCAATGTCATTCGATTTTGAAGTGATTTCCACCCAGAATCTGATGGAAGCCCACCGCGTTGGACAGGCATAAAACATCAGACAACCACGGGGACCTGAATACATTCGGGCCCCCTTTTTACTTTAAGGAGAACAATGTCCTTGATATCATTCCGGACCGCCCATGAAGTTAGGCCTCTAGGGGATGGCAGGTCAGTTGTTGGATCAAACACGGCAGGAATCGGGCACTATGTCCAGGATCCAGACCACCATCTCCAAAAATTGAATAAAATTTTAAACGGCACCCTAAATCAGCAAGAAGCTACCGAACAGATCGCTAAGCAAACGGGAATTTCTCCCTTTAATGCACATACTCTGCTCGAGAAGCTAATCCAGCTAGGACACATTGAGGCCATTTCTCAACCCAACTTAACCCCAGAACAACAGACTCGTTTTTCTCGCAGTACTGCGCTCTACTCATGGCTAGGCGGATTTGGGAAATTTGATCGATGGGCTCCTCAAGAAATTATCTGCTCGTCGAGCATTTGTATTTTAGGGGCCGGAGGCATTGGATCTAGCATCGCGTTACAGATGGCCGCAAGTGGAATAGGAAAAATAACTCTCGTTGATTTTGACACTGTCGAGTTGTCCAACCTGAATCGACAAATTGCTTATTCGGAAAAATCTATCGGCAAATTAAAGACTGATGAACTCAAAAATAGGATTAGAGAGTTAAATAGCGATTGCTCAGTACGTACGATCGAGCGAAAAATTGAAGGAGTAGAGGAATTAATTCCCATTTTCAAGGAAGCAGATCTAGCTATAAGAGCAATCGACAACCCACCCGAATCGGCATATTGGGTATCAGAAGCCGCAATAGCCACCAAAAAGCCCTGGATTGACTGCAGCTACGCCGGGCCGATGGCGGTTTGCGCGACTTTTGTCCCCGGAACGACAGGGTGCTACCGATGCCTTCGAGAAAGTGAAAAACAACGGCTGCAACAGAATAATATTTCTGGACTCTACGAGGAAACCCCTCTTGGAATTAACGCTGCGATAGCACCTATCGTGTCAATAGCCAGTGCATTGGCTTCACTCGAAGCCTTAAGGTTCTTAGTCTCAAGAACCAACTTATCTATGGGCAAAGTTCTACATCAAAACCTTGCAGACTATTCAAATCAATATTCCATTGATTTCCCCTCGTCTTGCCAACATTAGCCTTCATGAAAGGACTAAGAAATGGCCACCTTAATGAGTATTCCTGGCTATCGCCGCTTAGTCGGAACAATGGCGTTCAACCAAACTGGTTATGCAATGGCTTCAGTAATAGTTCCACTATTGATTTTTGACATAAGCAAAAACGCCACACTGGCAGGATCAGTATCAGCTTTTGGAACAGGTTCGCTTATTCTTTTGAGCCTGTTTGCCGGTGCATTAACAGATAAGTTTCATCCCTCAGTAGTGCTAAAACTAGTTACTCTCGCTCAAACGATCATTTGGATCAGCATTGCTCTCATGCTCTCCTTTAGTGATCTTCCGTTACTCCCCATAGTTTTATGCATCGTTCTCGCTTCCGCGCTCTCTGCATTCGACGCACCAAGCGAACAAAGTCTCATCAAGCAGATGGTCCCTACAAGCGATCTAGGTACAGCAAATGCTATCGCGCATGGACGTGAATCCACTGCGGAAGTTTTCGGCGGACCGAGCGCCGGACTTCTTTACGGTTTAAACCCCCACTTAGCTCTTTTTGTCCAGGGAGCATTCCATGCCATCGCCTGCGCTCTCGTTCCTCGAAAGCCTAATTCAGCGTCAACAAATCAGCTACCCGAAGAACACGACACAAATGTTTCTGTTCTAAAGTCCTCGACTGATGGGTTCCGTTTTGTATTTAGCCACACAGGGCTGCGCGCAATCACTCTCGTGGCAGCCGTTGCCAACATTCCAATGTCAGCTTTTATCTTGGTACTGATTTTTTCATACCGCGCTACAGGAGAATCTGCATTCATTATCGGTTTGATTTCAGCATCTTTTGGATCCGGTGTCATCGTAGGTTCTTTTTTGGCCAGCAAGCTAGCAGAGGTTGTACCACTAGGAAAACTTGGCACTATAGCTTTACTTACCTTCACAATAAGCCTTATTGTGCTTACCACACTACATAGCAATACGGTCGCCACCATCATTGCTTTGTTTATCGCGGGTCTACCCCTAGCGTCTTTTAATACTGCAATTGGGGCTTTTACTGCCGCCATTACCCCTGACTACCGAATGGGCGCAGTAACCACAGCTTCTACCATTCCTGGAATATTTCTCATGCCATTCGGAGCATTTCTCGCTGGCTTTGGATTTGAGCACTGGGGAGCTTCAACAACACTCGGACTCATTTCAACATTCGCGCTCATTGCCACCATGATGACGCTAACCTCAGCGGTTCGCGGAATACCATTGCTATCTCAACTCGACGAAGTTCAATCCTGATAGTTCCACTCTGCACTGTAATGCTCTTAAAATAAGGATTACCCCATAGAACGATTAAGCCAAATAACTTTCGACGACATATACCTCATCTCCCCGTCCAGTTGGAATGATTGAAACACCGTAATGCTCCCAGACCTAATCAAAATCCAGGACTTCCAGAAAGAGAACTCTGGGCGACTGGTGAGCGACGGTTTCAAGGAGCCCGACCCCCGGAAAGTAGACACCGTGGGGTGAACAAAATGTAGGTGTAAGCCTATCAGGCCTTAAGCGGCTTGGGACTCGAACTCATCGGGGGTTTGGTATCCGCACCATGTGTGCCGACGGCACGTGTTGTAGCGCACGCACCACCGGAATACGTCTCTGCGGCAGATAAGTTGATTGGCGAAGGTCTTTGTATCTTTGAGGACCTCCCGTTTTAAAGCCGCGCTGAACGACTCAGCGAGCGAATTATCCGCGCTGGTTCCCACCGCGCCCATCGACTGGGTAACGCCCAAGCGCCTGCATGTTGCCTGGAACTGCGATGAGGTGTACACGCTTCCGTGATCTGAGTGGAAAATCGCACCGTCTAGACCTCCTCGCAGGTGGGAAGCGTTTTCGAGGGCTTCTTCTACCAGTTCGGTGCGCATGTGATCTGCGATAGCAAAGCCGATAAGTTTGCGGGAGAAACAATCAATAGCTGTTGCTAAGTACATGTTCGTTCCGTCTGCGATCGGCAGATACGTAATATCGCCGACAAGCACACGATTTGCAGCGCAGGCGGTGAAGTCACGGTTCACCAAGTCTGCGAACACGCGCCGGCCTTTGTCGCGCACAGTGGTCTTGACCCTGCGCTTCTTCTGAAATCCGAACAGGTTCTGGGCCCGCATCAAGCGGGCCACCTTTTTGCGATTGATCCGCTTGGCAGGGGTTGTAGCACCGTCGCGACGTGTGGGATCTGGGGTTGCCCGCAAATCGTGGACACGTAGTG
>NZ_KV813911.1:0-297 GCF_001813755.1 Corynebacterium sp. HMSC074H12 | reverse complement strand
ATGAGCACATTCCATCTGGAATGGACTCCACCCGTGGACTGTGGACCAGTGACTACTTTTATCGCGAAGCCAGCAAAACCGGCCCGGCAACACGCAAGGTCATCGAAGAACTCATCGCGGCGAAAGCCATCCCGGCCCAGGCGTACCAGTCTTGCCGAAATGTGCTTTCGATGGGCAAACACGGCAACAAACCAATCCTGGAAGAGGCATGCCAGCGCCTGACCGCCAACGACGGCAGCCGACGGGCGGTGTCATATACCGCAGTCAAAAACATGATGGCCGCCATACGCAAAGAAC
>NZ_KV813910.1:0-331 GCF_001813755.1 Corynebacterium sp. HMSC074H12 | reverse complement strand
TGTTGCGACCGGCTATTTGGTAGCAGTGTCGTGACTATCCGGTAGCGCTTCAGTGAGTATCTGGTAGCAGCTCAGGGCGCTCGGGATGATACTTCCGGTAGCCGCACCACTCGGGTGCGGCGCGTACTGGAAGGAGTCCGCTTATGCCGGATTACCGTGCGGTGATGACGCTGCTGATTAGGAAGCGTTCTTACCGCCAGATTGAAGACCAACTCGGGTGCTCGCACCGCGCGATTTCCCGAGCGAACCAAGCGCTGCGAAGCCTTGGCCTAACCACTGCCCAGCAGGTCGCGGCGCTGACGAATGACGAGCTGGACGAGATATTCGTTGA
>NZ_KV813909.1:0-476 GCF_001813755.1 Corynebacterium sp. HMSC074H12 | reverse complement strand
GCCGTATTCAGGAATGCTGTTTGCCTGTGCGTGTGTTGACCAGCGGCAACAGTCCTGGCTTGATGCACACCGCCAAGCGTTTGACTACTTCGGTGGGGTCTGCCAGGTTGTTGTCCCCGATAACGCGTCGACGGCATCAAACGCGATCAGCACTGCCGATAGGAATCGGAAGGTCAACGACACTTACCAGCAGTTCTTGGAGCACTACAACACAGCAGCACTTCCCACACGCGCGCGTCGGCCGAAGGATAAAGCAAATGTGGAAGGACCTGACCCCTGTTAGGTAGACACCTGATACCCAGCCCGGTTGGGTTGGGAAGAAAGGTAATCTACCACCATGCCTAGGTACTCCGAACAGTTCAAACGTGATGCTGTGGCCCTCTACGAAAACAATGAGGACCTCTCACTCCACGCGGCTTCAGCAGAGCTAGGAGTCAATCGCTCCTCACTTTATTCCTGGCTTAAGCAGTACGGCA
>NZ_KV813908.1:0-290 GCF_001813755.1 Corynebacterium sp. HMSC074H12 | reverse complement strand
CACTATACAGTTCTCACACAACACCCCACACAACTTCAACAACCACACCACAAAAGGTTAAGCAGCCATTGAAACTCGTGTGGGTTACAACCAGGGAACAATGCCCCAGACACCCAACAATGCACCAAGTACTCTTTAACGTGTTAGTTAATTCATCATCCCAGTTAAGATGTATCTCCACCCGATTATCATTCGGTGGCAGTGAAACGTTTGCTCACTCAACCACCAGCCACACAACAAAAGTGCGGCTAAAAGACACCAACTGGTGCCATATATATGCTCCTTAGAAA
>NZ_KV813907.1:0-209 GCF_001813755.1 Corynebacterium sp. HMSC074H12 | reverse complement strand
GCGTCTTTCCTCCTTCGCTACCGAATCGTTCGGGGAGATACTAACTCAAGCGTTGGCCCATCATGCAGGTATTGGGCCAGGCGCATTCATCTTGTACGACGTGACTACCTTGTATTTTGAAACCGATACTGCTGATGAGCTTCGTAAACCCGGGTTTTCCAAAGAGCGCCGTGTAGAGCCGCAAATCCTTGTCGGGCTGCTTACTGATG
>NZ_KV813906.1:0-16175 GCF_001813755.1 Corynebacterium sp. HMSC074H12 | reverse complement strand
GACAAAATCAACGCACTCTAAAACCGGAAGGGCCGGGTTACCAGGTGCGCCTTGCGGGTTCCACGAGTTTGCGGCCGGATTTCCCGGTAAATGCGGCGAAGCATTACTTGATTTCTCGTGCTTACATCAATGATGAGCGGTTCAAATCCGACTACGAGAGCAGGCAGGCTGGTCTCGCATCCTGGCTTGCTGATGCGATCGAAAACGTTGCTGAGCGCAACGGAGTGGACCTGCAAGACCCTGAGTGGGAGTCAAAACGCGCCCATAGTTGCCGGCAAACCATAAATTTCGCCCGCGCGCACTGACTGTTTGCGATGTTATACTTGCGGAGGCCGCTCCTTCTCGCAGGCGTAGCTACTCTGATTTCACCAAGTCGAGGTGGATATGTTCGACAAAGTATTGAAGGCATTCAAACGGGCGTTCTCTATCGAAGCGCCAGCCCATGCTGGCTGGGCCAAGCCTATTCGCGTGGTGAACGTTGATAAGACGTTCACGCAGGACGGCAATTCAGTTATGCATGAAATTGTCACCTTTGACGTGGTCGCCTATTGCCACGACCTGCCACCGTACCGCACACGGTTACGACTGAAAGGTGGTCCCGGCGAGTTGGTAACCAAATCTGGGAAAGCTGCGATCAAGGAATGGCCGGTTGCGCGGGTTCGGCCAGACGTTGGCGACTTAACCACCGGTCCCAAGACTGAAAAACCCGCGAATTTCGGCACTGCTGACCACACGAAAGTCGGCACATTTAGGTCTGTCAAAGGCAAGCTAAGCTGAATCTAACTTGACGACGTGTCCTAATACGACTCCCCGACTGCCTCGGCGTAAAGCTTGAAGCTGAAAGTCACGTGCCCTCAGTAAGATTTCAGTAAGATAAAAGTATGACTTCGCATGCCATGCTGAACGCTGCTTATCCCCCATCTGAAGGCTTCTACTTCTCTGAGACCATCGAAGAAGACATCGCGCTCATGCTGTGCCATGGCGCCTCCTACGACGAGGTGTACACCTACTACACGCAAGACCCTGAGGGTGACCCGTGGCAGGATCGAGAAACGGACATCGACCCACAACCTGAGTCACTCGAAGAGCTGATCCGAATGGTCAGCGAGGAGTACAAGCGGGCCGTCCCACGTGATTCGGAGGACGCCACAAAAATCGCGAGCCTTGAAGACGCGTTCAAACAACGCAACCTCGCCTGGTCCTTTGACGAAGGCTGGGACAAAGGTGAAGCCGCACAGGATGGCGTAGAAAAAGCCCGCGACATCAACGCCGACGGCTACGCGTACTGCACCCTGCAAGACGTTGACGGGCTCATTCACACCGGCACGCTCTACATCGGCTATTCCTCCACAAGCGCGAAGGAAGAAGAAACCCGCACCATCGGCCACCGGGTGTGCGAAGTGCTTAAAGAACAAGGCCTTAACCCCACGTGGGACGGCAACACGGGAGCGCGCATCGTATGTTCGGGTCTGCGCTATCAGCTAGCGCTCGCTGACGACTTCCCAAGTCAGTAATCCCTGTAAGGATGGCGGGGCTTCCTTCGGAGGCCGCTCTGGCCGACCAGTCGAAACGGGTTCGGCGCGTGCCTGGTTTTTCTGAGCTTAGGGGGTTTCCAGGAGGAGGGTGATCTTGTGCAGGCCATCTTCACGAAAATCGAAGTGGATGTGGTGGTCGCCGATCTCGTAGCGCCGCCATGTATGGCTCTCGCAGCCGGTGGCTTCAGGCTCCCCGAAGGTGGAATCGGCTCGTTCTGGGGTGATGTCCGGTGCCACAAGGCCGTCAATGAGCGGCCGCGACCAGGAGCCCACATTCCATACATTTTCCGCGATGAATTGGAAGAAGATGGCTGTAAGGATCTCGTCATCGAAGCAAAATACCAGGCCCTTGCCCTTGAAGATCCAGTGGATGCCGGGGATTTCTTCGTCTTGCCAGACCGTGCACGCCGCGCCGGCATCGCTTGCTATCTGCGAGGCCTTTGGGCCGGCGATGGTGCATCCGAGGATCTCGTTGAAGGCCGCGATTGGTCCTGTGAGCGCACTCGCCATGATAGGGCTTCCCGTGTGATGAAAACGGTTTTCCGTACTTGTGTTCACAAGAATATAACCGCTCAGAGATTAGGCAGCTGCCCTTAAAGCGCAAGACTTCTCGAGCTATGGCCAAGGGCGGTTAGTCCCAGGGAGCCATTTCCGTCTCGTGTTTTGTCCGGATCGCTATTCTGCCGGGAAAGACCGAAGCCCACCCGCATGCGAGGGCAACGACAACACACGTGAAAAGTCTCCTCACTAGTTGAACCAATCAAGCGGCTAATTCGTAGTTCACGCGCGCTTGTATCAATCGTGGTGTGAAAGTTTCGAGGATGCACACACCCTCGTCAGTCAGGCCCTTGCCAAAGTGTTTCTTGGATACGTCGTCGGCGGCGCGCAGGATGAAGTCGACGATTTCGACTGGGGTGTAGACGATGCCAAGAGCTTCGGATTGCTTCTTGAAGGCCTTGCGGAAGAAGCGCTCGTAAAGCTCCTTGATGACCTGCTGCTTGCCGGAAGCAGAGTTCACCTCAGAAGCGCGGACGCGGACAGACTCGTAGAACTTCTCCAGGGACTCGGTCTCGGTATCGAGGTTTGCCTTGGACAAGGCCTTGACCATCTTCTCCATGACTTGGGCCACGGGGTTGTGGGTGATGAAGTCATGGTTCTCAAACAGCGCGTTGAAGACTGGTGCCGTAATGAGGTGCTGCGAGAGCATCGAGATGGCATCTTCTTCGCTGATGCCATCATTGAGGTTATTGCGCAGGCCTTCGACGAAGCTGTCGAATTCGGTGCGGAGGGAGCCATCGGCGCCGTCGAGAAGCGCCCTAATGCGGGTGATTTGGTTCTCCGCGATGGTAGCGACGTCGTCGGCCCAGTCTTCCCAGTAAGTGCGGGTGCCGACCTTGTCCACCAGCTTGGTGTAGATAGCTTCTTGCCACTGTTCCAGGGAGAACAAGGCAATCTGCTGGGTCACGGTCGAACTATCGGCTAGCGGCTCCGGGGACTTGGTTTCATCCGCTTCCTTGAGCTTCTCAGCGTCGCTCTTCTCGTCATCCCTTGGCACGTGGACGACGTCGATGGGCAGGTCTTCTTGTCCCGCTGTGCCGTTGAGCGCAATGGAGTTAATCTTCGCGTTGAAGCGGTCATCGTGGGCGCGTAGCGCGTTGAGGATCTGCCAGACCACCTTGAAGCGCTGGTTGTCGTTGAGCGCTTCGGCCGGGGAGACGTTGCTGGCCACGGCCACGGGCAGGATGATGTAGCCGTAGTCTTTGCCCTCAGACTTGCGCATGACACGGCCGACGGACTGGACCACGTCCACCATGGAGTTGCGAGGGTTGAAGAAGATGACGGCATCCAGGGCCGGGACGTCCACGCCTTCGGACAGGCAGCGGGCGTTGGTGAGCATGCGGGACTCGTGCTCACCTGCTGGGGACTCCAGCCACGAAAGCTTGGTGCCGCGCTCCATGGCGTTCATGCCGCCGTCCACGTGCTGGGCGGCGACGTGGAGGTCGACGTTGGTGAGGGAGACGTCGTTAAGCACTGCTTTTTCTTTGAGCAGTTCCTGGTGGGTACCGATGAGCGAGGGGTAGGTCTCCGCAATGAGTTGGGAGGTCTTGATGTCCTTGGCAAAGGCCACGGCGCGCTGCATGGGCTGGGCGTCCTCGTCGAAACCGCCCTTCTTGCCCTGCAATTCGCCGGAGCGCTTGGCCAGGCCGTTCCAGGCGCCAATCATGGCAGACGCCAGCGAAAGGTTGACCTGGTTGTTCTCACTGTGAGCCATGGCTTGGGCAGCCACGGATTCATCCACGGTCATGACAAGCACCTTGTAGTCCGTGAGCAGGCCCTTGTCCACGGCCTCACCGAAGCCGAGTCGGTAGAACTCCGGGCCGTAGATGGCTTCATCATCCATGGAGGCCAGTTCCGCGGAGTGTTCTTCGGCTTTGCCTTTGACGGCTTCGTCGTAGAGGCGCGGGGTGGCCGTCATATAAAGGCGCTTGGAAGCCTTGATGTAGTCGGCATCGTGAACGCGGACGAAGTTGCTGGCGTCCTCACCGGCCAAGGTGATACCGGTGGTGCGGTGGGCTTCATCGCAGATAACGAGATCGAAATCATCGAGGCCCACCTGCTGGGCCTCATGCACCGCCTGGATGGACTGGTAGGTGGAGAAGACGATGTTGAGGCCCTTGGCACGCTTGCCGGATTCAAAGCGTGTGGTGATGTCCTTGCCCTCGGTAGAAACGGGAACCTCAAGGTCATAGACAGCGATGTCCTCGGCCTTCTTGGAGACCTTGCTATCGGAGCACACCGCGAAGGCACGCATATCGAGGCGGCCCTGGGCGATCCATTCCTTCAGGGTTTGGGAGAGCAAGGAAATAGACGGCACGAGGAAGAGGATGCGGGCTTTGCCGCCGTTGTCCTCAGCGACGCGCTCCGCAAGGCGCAGGGCGGTAAAGGTTTTGCCGGTACCGCACGCCATGATGAGCTTGCCGCGGTCATGGGTCTTGAAGCCTTCAATGGCTTTGTCGATCGCCGCCTGCTGGTGCGGGCGGGGCTCAAACGTCTCACGTTGGGAGAGGTTGATCTGGATGGTCTTATCGCGCACCTCCGAGCCGGGGAAGGCCACGTCCCAGTTGATGGGTGACTCCGCGATGGCGGAGATGCCAATGCGGCTGGTCGGAATAATCTGGTTGGCCAGGGCGTCCTCCGCGTGGGAAGACCAGTGGTCCGTGGTGGAGATGATCAGGCGGCTGCCGAAGTGCTGGCGGCCTTCTTCCGTTTCGAAGGAATGCCCAGAGGCCTCGAAGAAGGAATCCAGGTGGGACTTCTGGATGCGCGCCTTGGAGTCATAGAACTTGCACTGGATGGCGGTCCACGTGCCGTCATCCACCCGGCGGGCCACCAGGTCAATGCCGGTATCCGCCTTACCACCGTTGTAGCGCCAATCCGTCCAGCGGCAGACCTCGTCGAACTGGTTCTTCAAGGTCGGGTCGGTCTTGAAATAGTTGACCATCAGCTTCTCAAAGGCAATGCCATACTTTGCCTTTGGTTGGTTTTCACGCAGCTGTTCTAGGACCTCAGAGAACTTCGACATGACAACATTGTGCCTGACGGGCTATCGGCTCCGTGGCACAACACCAAAGATTGCGAAACGCGTTTGCTCGCCTTTGTCTTTGGGCCTCGGTACTGGCCGGGAGCTGTTGTGTCTACACCGACCGAGCGCGGCGGATAATCTCCGGAAGTTCCTTGATAACCACGTCGATGTCTTCTTCAGTGGTCATTCGTCCCAGGCTGAAGCGCAGGCTGCCGCGGCCGTGTTCTTCGTCAACGCCCATGGCTTCGAGCACGTGGGACATGCGGTTAACGCCCGCGTGGCAAGCAGAGCCGGCGGAGGCTTCGATCCCGGCGGCGTCGAGAAGCATGATGAGGCTGTCACCATCCGTACCCGGGAAGGACACGTGCAGGTGGGAGGCCAAGGTGGGCTCGGTGGAGTTGATGATGACGTTGTCGATGCTGTCCTCAATGCCGGCCTTGAGCTTGTCGCGGAGTGCCGTCAGGCGGGTGTCTTCCTGCTCCATTTCCGCGACGGACTCGCGCAGGGCCGCGGCGAGCGCGCTCGCACTCGCGACGTCGACGGTGCCGGGACGGATGCCGCGCTCCTGGCCGCCGCCGAAGGCGATGGGTTGAGGCGCCGGGGTACGGCGTGCGAGCAGCAAGCCAATGCCGCGGGGCCCGCCGAACTTGTGGGCGCTGGCAGCGAGTGTGGTGGCACCCAGCTCATGGAAGTTGATGGGTAGCTTGCCGGCGACCTGCACGGCATCGATGTGCACTGGGGTGTTCTGCGCGGCGGCGCGCTGAGTGATGTCCGCGACCGGCTGTATAGCGCCGGTCTCGTTGTTAGCCCACATGCAGGTGGCAACCGCGGCCGGGGTATCCAGGGCGCTTAAGTCGCTGATGTGGCCGGTGGAATCGACCGGCAGCAGATCCACGGTGGCGCCATGCTCAGCGCGGAGCTTCTCCACGGTCTCCAGGACGGCGGGGTGCTCGATGGGGGTCGAGATGATGCGCTTCTCCGCCTCCGGTGCTGCGCTTTGCGCAGCACGGAAAAGACCCTGGATGGCAATGTTATCCGCCTCCGTGCCGGAGGAGGTGAAGACTACCTCGATGGGTTCGCAGCCCAGCAGCTCGGCGACGGTCTCGCGGGCGTCGTCCAGCACGGAGCGTGCCTTACGCCCGGAGCCATAGGCCGAGCCGGGGTTGAGGGACCCGGCGGCGTCGACCCATGCGTCGATGGCGCACTGGCGCATGGGTTGGGTAGCTGCGTAATCGAGGTAGCGAGGCATTAGTTGCCGGCCCCCTTGCGGGACTCAAGCTCGGAGACCAGCGCCGGGGCGATCTCGTGGAGGTCGCCCACCACACCGAGGTCGGCGATCTGGAAGAAAGGCTCGTCCTGATCCTGGTTAACCACGACGATAGTCTCCGAGGTCTGCATGCCTGAGGTGTGCTGGATGGCGCCGGAGATGCCGAGGCCGATGTAGAGCTTCGGGGAGACGGTCACGCCGGTCTGGCCCACCTGGTGGGCCGGGTCGTAGAAACCTTCGTCCACGGCGTCGCGGGTGGCGCCGACGGCGCCACCGAGGACGTCGGCAAGCGGCTCCACCACGTCGGCGAACTTATCGCCCACGCCGCGGCCACCGGCGACGACGACCTTCGCGGAGGTCAGCTCCGGACGGGCGGTCTTCTCTGCCGGAGTGAAGGAGGTGACGGTGACGTCCTTCACGGTGGCGGCGGGCAGCTCGAAGGGAGCGGGTGCCGCGGTGACCGGCTGGGGTTCGGCAGCCACGGAGCCAGGGCGCAGAGTGTAAACCACGGAACCAGTGGCCGTGGAGGAGGTCTCGTAGGAGCCGCCGAAGATGGTGTGGTGCGCGGAGCCATCAGCATTGATGCCGTCGACGTTGACCAGGGCGCCCGAGCCCAGGCGGGCGGCGAGGCGGCCGGCGATCTCGTTGTTAGTCGGAGTCGCAGCCAGCACGATGGGCGCCGGGTTATTGGCGGCCAGGGCGTGGAGGGCGTCGACCTCCGGGGTGACGATGCGCTGCTCATAGTCCGCGGCGGTCGCCTGCACTACCTGGGCTGCACCGAAATTACCCAACTCGGCATCGAAGGAGGCGGCGGTAGCGGCATCCTTCGCCACGACGACGGCGGAGACGGTACCAAGTGCGCGGGCGGCGGTGATGAGCTCACCAGTGACGGGGCTCAGCTGCTCTGCTTCGTGCTCAACTAGGACATAAACGTGAGACATAATTTTTCTCCTTTAACCCTCGATGAGATTCTTGGCGGCCAGGAAGTCCGCGACCTTGGCGGCAGCCACGGCCGGATCAGTATCCGTGATGACCTCACCGGCGGTACGGGCCGGGCGCTGCGCGGAGGCGGTAACCGTGGTGGTGGACGGCACGCCGTCGATGCCCAGATCCGCCACGGCGAGCGTGGTGACCTCGGCCTTCTTGGCGGCCATCAGGCCCTTGAAGTTGGGGAAGCGCGGCTTGTCGGCCTTGTCGGTAAAGGACAGGATGGCCGGCAGGTTGGCGCTGAGTTCCCAGTGGCCGTGGACATCCTCACGGGTACCGGTGGCAGTGGCACCGGCCAGGGAGGCTGCCTTGAGCTCAGTGAGCGCGGGCAGCTGGCGGTACTCGGCCAGCAGGCCGGCGATAAGCCCGGTGGAGGCATCCGAGGAGTTATTGCCCAGGGTGATGACCTGGACCTCGCCGAACTTCTCGGCCACCTTGTCGATGGCGGCGTTAAGAACCCAGGCGGTGGCCAGGGCGTCGGCGCCGGCGAGGGCGTCGTCGACAACGTGCACGGCGTGGTCCGCGCCCATGGCCAGGGCCTTGCGCAGAGCCTCATCGGCAGCGGCCGGGCCCATGGTAAGCGCCACGACCTCATAGCCGGCGTCGGCGTTATCGTCGCGCAAGCGCAGTGCCTGCTCGACGGAGTACTCGTTGACCTCATCGATGACGTTATCCACCGAGGTACGGTCCAACGTGTGGTCCGCCTCGAGGGTCTTGGTTGACCACGTATCCGGTACGTGCTTGACCAGAGCCACAATGACTGGCATGTGGGCACTTCCCCTTCCGTAAATTTTGAAACTATTAGGGTGCGTAATTACCTTCGGTCGATACTACTCGCGGTCCGCACAACACCGCGACTCCCTTCGTTCCAATGCGCGTGACCACGAGTGTCTTGGCAGTGGAGCCTTTGAGCTTGAGCTTCTTGCGCAGCTGGTCCGGGTTCACGTCTTGCCCGCGTACCAGGATTTCCAGCGAGCCGACGTCGTGGGCCGCCATGGCCGCTTTTAGCTTCTTCATGGGGACCATCTCGATGAATTCAAATCCGGACGTGCCTTGAGGCAGGCGGTCACCAGTGAGATAGGCAATGCGCGGGTCCAGCTGGTGCAAGCCTTCCCGCGCGGCGTAGTGGCGCACCAGTCCGGCGCGCACGATGGCGCCGTCGGGGTCGATAAGGAAGCGCCCGATGGGTCCAGCCTCAGGTAGCTCGTCGTCGTCGAGGTCGTCGTCGATGACGTCCGTGTGTATTCCTTCGGGCGTGGTATTGAGGACCACTGCCCTCTTCCCCATTCCCAGGCCCGGGGTATACAGGCAGGTTTCCTTCACCCCTCCGTCAAGGCTCACCGCGCAGGCTAGGCCTTCCCATTCGGAGTGGTCGATGCCGGGGGCGCACTTGATGGCCATCTCGCCGTGGGTGGCCAGTAGATCTGCTGGCGGGGGCAGGAGCTGGTCCAAGCGCGTAATACGGTTGCCACCGCGACGTCGGGCAGGATCGGCGATGCAGACCTGGGCTGTGGTTGTGGTGGTTAGTGCATCGGCACGGAACACTGGGTGCTCAATGTTGTGGTGCGCCATGGCCACGCGTGAGGCGTCTAGGTCACTGCCCACATACGTGCCCGGGCGATAGGACTGTCCCTCGGTGCCGATGGAGCAGGTGAGGTCGTGGACGAAGTCCACGTTGCGTTCCTGAAGGAAGTGCGCGCGATAGGCGGCGACCGCAGGTGGGGTGGCCTGCTGGGCGGAGTCGTGGTCCATGAGCCACTGCCCCGGCAGCTTTCCGGAGCTGCGGGCTTGGATCAGCTCGGCTACGGCGCGGCCATAATTACCGAATTGGGCCTGCAGCTTGGCGACGTCCCGCAGGTGCGCCTTCTTAGTGCCCTCAAGGCCTGCTGCGGCGGCGTCGATCGCAGCGGCATTCTCGCGTAGGAAGGCAACTTCGTCCAGGGTGTAGCTCATGCAGGATTCTTCTGTATCGGTTGATGCCGGCCGAGGCCGACTTAAATGCGGTCGACGGGGAAAGTGGTGAAGTATTCGCGGTAGCGCTCATCATCGCGCGGGTCGCCGATAATCGGACGCAGGTCGGAGAAGGAGGCATCATCTAAGACCTCTTTGACCGTGGCATAGGAGGTCAAACGCTTGAGCTGCGCCCACGTCGGGATGGCTAGGCGCACCAACCCGGCGCGCCAGCCATCAAGGACCAGTTGCGGGTCGAACCAGCCGGCGTCGTCGGCTTCGCCTGTATCCCCATCGGGTTCTTGGCCCTCGGGCAGTACACCGATGAAGAAGAAGGTGTCGAACCAGTGGTTGTTGTCTTCCCCGGCCCAGCGGGACCAAGGCAAGAGCATGTCGGCGTCGACACGCATGCCGTTGTGCTCAAGGAAGTCGGTGAAGGAAATCTCGTGGGTTTCTAGCAGCTCGCGCTCGCGGTGGTAGCGAGAGGCGTCGGAAACCAAACCATCATCGCGGATGGCTAACAGCGTGCCGGCCTCCTCGAAAAGCTCCCGGGCGGCCGCGAAGACAAGGGCGTGTGCCTTGTACTTGGTCACGCCCATTCGCCGTGCCATGGAGACCACCGAGCTGCCCGCCCATAGTTCGCCGGAGTCCCAAGAACGCGGTGGGAAATCGCGTGGGTCTACCCCGCCGCCGGGAAAAACAACGTGACCAGGGTAGTTGCGCATGGTGTGCACGCGTTCTTGGATCCACACGCGCAGCCCCTCAGTCGTATCGCGCAACAGGAGGACGGTCGCGGCCAGACGTGCCCCGTTAAAGCCCGTTGTTTCGCCAGGGTCGATGGCGTCAAGGCTGTCGTGGATGGACTGACTCATGCAACTTTCCGTGTCTGCAGGCTGGGGGGGCAGAATTCGAGAGGTATACGTCGAGGGTGTGTACTGAGAGATATGTACTAGGGGTTAGCGGACTCGTCGGGCGAAGTACCTCTCCCCGATGCGATCCACCTGGATAGGTTGGTGGAAGGCCTTGGAAAGGTTTTCCGACGTCAGGACAGAGTTAATGAGTCCTTTGGCCACGACCTTACCCTCATCCAGGAGCATCGCATGGGTAAATCCGTAAGGGATTTCCTCCACGTGGTGGGTAATCATGACAATCGCCGGGGCATCCGCATCGAGTGCTAGGTCCCCCAAGTAGCCCACGAGGTCCTCACGGCCGCCCAAGTCCATGCCCGCGGAGGGCTCATCCAGGATGAGCAGCTCCGGGTTAGCCATGAGCGCGCGGGCGAGGATGACGCGCTTCTTTTCTCCCTCGGAGAGCGTGCCCCAGGTCCGCTCTGCAAGGTGTGCGGCGCCGACTTGTTCCAAGATCTCGTCGGCACGGGAGAAGTCCATGTCTTGGTAGTCCTCACGCCAGCGGCCGAGGACCGCATAGCCAGCAGACACGACGAGATCATCCACGCGCTCGTTGTCCGGGATGCGGTGCTGGACGGCAGCGGAAGAGATGCCAATGGCGGCGCGCAGATCGCGCATATCCGTTTTGCCCAGGCGCTCACCCATGAGGAAAGCCACGCCAGCGGACGGGAATTCTTCGGCGGCGGCCATGCGCACCAGGGAGGTCTTGCCCGCGCCATTGGGGCCGATGATGACCCAACGCTCATCGAGCTCCACCTGCCAGTCGACGGGCCCGACCAGCGTGCGCCCGCCGCGTCGTAGCTCGACGCCGCGGAAGTCAATCAACCAATCCTCGTCGGTTTCCATCAGTTCAGGGTCTTGCTGGCTCAATTGCTCTGGAGTGTTCACACGCACCATTGTGGCCGATATCCTCCTTCCCCGGTGAAACTGACACAGCTGCATTATTCTATGGGCATGACTCAACGCCTTGGTATCGACGATGTCCGCCCCTCCCTCTCCGGTAATGCCGCCTCGAAGGCCGTAGTCGGAGAGGTTGTTCCTGTCACCGCGCTGGTGTGGCGCGAGGGCCACGATGCCGTCGCCGCGACGCTGTCGGTGTGGAACACCGAATCCCCGTCCACCTCCGCCGTGACCATGACCGTGGACCCGGAAGACCAGGACCGAGTCCACGGGGTGTTTACTCCGGCGACTCCCGGGCGTTGGTTCTTCCGCATCGATGCCTGGTCGGATCCGATGTCCACGTGGCGCAACGCGGTGATCAAGAAGATGGAGGCGGGGCAATCCGCACAGGAGCTCAGCAACGATCTGTTGCACGGCGCCGAGCTCTTCGAGGAGGCGGCCATCCAGTGCCCGAGCGATAAGGCGGAGCTGCTCTTTCAGGCGTCGAAAGAGCTCAAGGATGACACGGTGGACGTCGACAAGCGCGTGCGTACCGCGCTCTCCGAGGAGGTCGCCGAGATCCTCCACCACCACCCGCTGCGCCACCTGCTGGTCGAAGGAGACATCCACGAGGTCCTGGTAGAGCGCCGCGATGCCCTCTACAACTCCTGGTACGAGCTCTTCCCGCGCTCGACCGGCGGGTGGGATGACGAGGGCAACCCCGTGCACGGCACGTTTAAGACCACAGCGCAGGCACTGGAGCGCGTGGCTGCCATGGGGTTCGACACCGTCTACTTCCCTCCCATCCACCCCATTGGCGAAGTGCACCGCAAGGGCCGCAACAACTCGGTGGTGGCTGAGCCTGGTGATGTGGGCTCGCCCTGGGCTATTCAGGACCACTCCACCACGCACCCGAAGCTGGGCACGATGGAGGACTTTAAGGAGCTGGTCAAGAAGGCCGCCGACTTGGGCCTGGAGGTAGCGCTGGACCTAGCGCTGCAGGCCTCCCCAGACCACCCATGGGCCAAGACCAACCCGGAATTTTTCACGGTGTTGGCCGATGGCACTATCGCCTACGCGGAGAACCCGCCGAAGAAGTACCAGGACATCTATCCGCTCAATTTCGATAACGACCCAGACGCCATTTACGCGGAGATCTACCGCATCGTCATGATTTGGGTGGAGGCTGGTGTCACCACATTCCGCGTGGATAACCCGCACACCAAGCCGACCAACTTTTGGAACTGGCTGATCTCCAAGGTGCACATCACCCACCCGGAGGTCATCTTCCTCTCCGAGGCCTTTACCCGCGCCCCGCGTCTGTTCGGTCTGGCCAAGGCAGGATTTACGCAGTCCTATACCTACTTCACGTGGCAGACCTCCAAGCACGAGCTCACCGAATTCGCGCAGATGCACGTGGAGCAAGCCGATATCTGCCGGCCCAACCTCTTTGTCAATACCCCGGATATCCTCCACGAGTCCCTGCAGACCGGCGGGCGCGCCATGTTCGCCATCCGCGCCACCCTGGCGGCCACGCTCTCCCCGCTGTGGGGCGTGTACTCCGGCTTCGAGCTCTACGAGCACCAGGCCGTCAAGCCCGGCAGCGAGGAGTACCTCGATTCTGAGAAGTACGAGCTGCGCCCGCGTGACTTCCAGGCAGCGCTGAAGTCCGGGGATTCCCTGGAATCCTATATTCGCCTACTCAACGTCATCCGCCGCGGAAACCCGGCCCTCCAGCAGCTGCGCACGCTACGCTTCCACAACACGGATAACGAGGCCATCATTGCCTACTCCAAGGCCGATCCCGCTACCGGCAACGTGGTGCTCGTGGTGGTCAACCTGGATCCGCGCAATGCACAGGAGGCCACAGTCTTCCTGGATCTTGCCGCCGTGGGCCGCCACCCGGGCGATCACTTCACGGTGCAGGACACCATCAGTGGAGCTGCCTACGAGTGGTCCGACCGTAACTTCGTGCGCCTGGAACCGCTGCGTGACGTCGCCCACATCTTCATCCTCCCGCCGGCCCACCATGACCTGCAGGAACGCATAGCGTGGCGCCGGGTGAACGACTACCGCGCCTAAGCTTTAAAGCCGCTGAAACCCCGCGCTGAACCCGTACCCCTTCATAGGTAGTGGCGGGGTTTTGTCGTGCCCAGAGCCACTGCCGTGGCCATGCTGCAAGGCTGCAGCAACGCGAAAACAGTCCGGCTACGGCGGATATTCCGAAGGATATTTTGGCAACCGGTTACGAACCGGTTACACGCAAAAAACAATCGGTTCATAACCGATTTTTTACCGTCTGAGCTGCAGCGATGACGGATTTGATGTGTCAGAGCTGATTTTCAGCGCTGACACCGTAAACACTGTATAAGGGGGTGCGACGCCAGGACTTTTTCTAAAAGTCCTATTTTCACTGTGTGAGCAGGGAAAATGCACCGCTTACATACCGGCGTCGATTTTCGCGCCGAAAATGCGCACCGCTTCATAACCGGTACATTTTTAATGTGACGGTTATGTCGGGCTTCGTCAGAAGCCTCTGGCAGGGTCGAACGGGGCGAATAGCGCCGTGAAGACGCTGCCCTGCTACGGGACCAAGGAGATCGCCACAGCGTATCTTCGCAGGTCACGTAGCCTTTTCACACAAGGCGAAGCGTGGCAGAACCGACCGAGTAGGGAGGTTTTGACCGCTTCGCTATTGCCCGCTGCAGGCGCCCCCGTGAGACCTCAGTTATCCGAGCTTGCGAGGGGGTTAGACTGAGGTCTTTAGGGGGCTAAAGAACTTCAATTTTCTGGGGTAGAATCGTTTGGGACGGCGTAGCTAAGGGACCCGAACGATTCTTAGGGGACCCAGGAAATTGAAGTTCGTCATGTGTGCGCGTACATGGAGGGGCGTTAGCAGAGGCTCCGTGTACGCGCACACATCTACAGGAGGTACACGATATGTCGGAGACATCTACAGCGCAGAAGGGACGCGCAGCGTTCAATCTGCGTCATCTCCGCCGTGATAATTGCGGCGGAGACACGCGGGGAGACCGTAAGCGTCTCCTCCGCGAATGCATGAGGGAACTCGATCAGAGAGACCTCATGCACCAGGCCGCGATGAATAGCAACATCGTCGTCGCGGACGCTCATCTGAACGTACCGTTTGTCAACAACGGCAACGGTACGTTCAGGCGTGCAACGTCTGTAGAGGAAGTCCTTGAGTACCAGGACGCCCGTATGGACGGAGTGCGCGTACAGAAGAACAGTTTCGAAACGTCATTGTTCGTCGTACATCTGCCGAAGTCGATGTGTGTAGAGGTCCCCGACTTCTACACCAGCACTGTGGACGGCCGTGAGGTGAAGCGCGCACGGCTTGTCGCACGGGACTACGACGAAGCGAAGGAGTACCTCGAAGAGTCGATGCGCTGGCTCGCCGAGAACTTCATCCCCGGCGGCATCGATGCCGTAGCCGGTGGGGATATGAACTTCGACGAATCAACGCCACACATCCAGTTCCAGGCTGATACGTTCTCGCCGAAGCCGGATGATCCCGACAAGCTCCGCTGCCGGCCCGGCATCGCGTACAACACTGATGAGTCGGTGCGGTACATATCTGGCCCGAAGAAGGGCAAACAGATTAGTGGGAACCAGAAGTTCATCGACGCACAGCGCGGACTCCGCGAGCACATGTACGCGCTTGGCTACCCGGTGGAGCTGGATGTGTCTGAACGGCACGATGAGTCACTCAGTCCTGACCGCTATGCGGAGCAGCAGGACCGGGAGCGTGACCTCGCGAACCGCGAGGACGAGGTGGAAGTCAAGAAGCGCTCCGTACAGCGAGACATGGACGCGATTGACCGTGACCGCGAGCAAGCAGCAAGAGAACTGGAGCAGGCGCAGCAGGCCCGTGAAGAAGCCCAGCGTGTACAGGAGGGTGCTGAACAGCAGGCTCGCGAGGTTGCAGAGCGTGTGCTCAAAGAAGCACGCGAGAAGGCTGAGCAGGACGCCGAGCAGATCCGTAGCGATGCACACAAGGGTGCCGAGAAAGAGGCTGAGCAGACGGTAGGGCTGGCCGAAGCTCAAGCAGATGAGCTGCTGGACCGTGCCAAGGAGGCCGAGAGCGCTGCAGAAGCGAAGCTCAAGCGTGCGGAACAGGACGCAGAGAGCATCCGTACCTCAGCACGCAAGGAAGCCGAGCGGGACGCAGAGAGCATCCGCACCGAGGCCACGCAGGACGCTAAAAACACTCGTAGCGAAGCACAACGTGATGCTGTGGCCATCCGCAGCGAGGCCACGCGTGAGCGTGAGCAGGTTACTAGCGAACGTGCAGCGCTGGACCGGGAACGTGAAGCCTTTGATGTGGAGAAACGTGCGTTCACCGAGAGTCTCGAAGCGCGCCGCGCAGCCGCTGAGGAGGAAGCAAAAATCATCATTGAGGAGGCAGTCGAGTCCCTGCAGGATATTTCCAACGTAGATCAGGATTTCTTGCAGGTCGAACTTGATCGTGACCCGGAGATGAAGCAGCGGTATCGCGAGACGGTCATCGACCGTACTCGGCGGGAAAGCGCTGCAGCCCGTCTTCGTGCGCAGGAACGCATCAAACAGCGCCGACAGCAGCAACAGCAGCGTGACCGTGATGGCGGTATGGAGCTGTAGGGACCCGCTACACGCCCTGTATGGTCCTGTAGCGGCCTAACAGGGTGTCGCCGGGCCAGTGCCCAACGACAGCGCTAAAACCGCTCTAATTCAGCGAAAATCGGAGAATTAGAGCGGTTGTTTTGTGTAGCGGTAATCCTGTAGTGCAGTGAAATGACATGTGTAATAGCGCGTCTGCTGTGCTATTGAAGAGGTACTGAAACAACGCATCTACAGTGCTGTTCAATGGACAGTAGATGAGCACGTAGAAAGTGCAGTAAAAGTGCCCGCAGAGGGTGCTGCAGAATTACAGTGTCATTTAAATGGTCAATAAACGTGCTAATGAAATGACGCGCAATTTAACTGCGCAGTAAATGTGCCAATGAAATGGTGTGTCATTAAACGTGTCAGTTAAGTGTGTTCAGAAGACTGAAATGGTAGCGGTGTGG
>NZ_KV813905.1:0-21861 GCF_001813755.1 Corynebacterium sp. HMSC074H12 | reverse complement strand
AGTACATTGGCACACTATTGAGTTCTCAAACATCGTCACCACACAGCCATACGGACCGCTTTAAGCGAAACGCAGTACTGCGAGTAAAGAAAATATTTGTTGCCAGGGCCTGTTTTCCTACCGCCTCGCTTCAAGAAGCTGAGTTCCTGTGGGGCGCTGTCGGTCGCGCTGACTCATATAAAGTTACACACGGCCTTGATAAAACACAAATATGCACTTCAATGAAGGTTTTTACCCCTTCTTGAAGTGCACTAAAACAACCTTTTTAACGCAGACATTGGATGGCGCTCAGTGTGCCCCAAACCAGCCCATGAGGCCCGGGCTAAACACGTTGGTCTTTTTAGCCATCCGGGGATATGCGGCAACCCACACGACGTAGATGATTGCCATCCCTGTGAGCGTCCACCACACAGAGATCTCAGAGTTAAGTAGCCACGCAAGCAACACGGCAGCAATGGCTCCGACCGTGACAGCCGTATAGGGCCATGTCTCTTTGTCGGTGATCGCAAAGCTCACGAGAACGGCAGCCATTGCAAGGGGAACGATGGTGAATCCGGCGAGGCTTCCGGTCCACATCAACGTCACCACATCAGTGACAGCTCCCAAGCCCACTGGAATCGCGGTACACAATAACGTCGCTGTGGACCAGGCCGCGCGTGGAACGCCAAAGGTCACCGCATCCTTCATCGAGCTGCGAACCGCGTCAGCCACTAGCGGCAGGACAATCAACGTGACTATGGCGCCTACGATGCCCAGACCCTTATCCCACAGCTTGCTCACCACGATGTTTATCGCAGTTGCGATGGCTATACCGAATGCAGCCCACATCCACGCGCGAGCTTGAGGGCGCAACACAATCTGGGAGACCGGGGACGCTGAGAACCAGCCCGTCGAAGAATCACCATCGCTGCCCGCAATAAGAGAGCTCGTGGTCAGGCGTGACGGCTCGGCACGTTTTAGCATGCACACTGCCCACATGAGCGCCGGCGCAATGAGGACCCACCACGGGAAAGCCCAGGGTGCGCTGACGAGAAGGAGCAAAAGCGCCAGGGAGGCATTGATTCGCCGGTGCCCGTTCCAGACGCGCGTACTGAGACCAAAGGTGAGGTAGCGCGAGAAGTCAGGCTGGACCAGGTAGAGCTGGAGCGCCATAAGGAGTGAATACCCGATGGCCCACCCTTGCCCACGGTCCATTCCCAGCACCGGAAGGATGACAATCCACATGGCGTAGAAGAAGCTGATCCAGCTCAGCGCCATATGTCTATAGAGCTTCATCGCGCCTCCCCCAGCGCCAGAACGGCCTGTTCGAGGGATACTTCGGTGGCACGTAGCCCCATTTCCTGGGCCATGGCAAAGACGTTGGCGGTGTGGTTGGGGCGGGCGTCGACAAGCACACGGTCAGCGACGGCTGAGGTTTCGCGCTCGAGCACCGGGAGCTGCAGGCGCCCCAGCGCGCGATCGAGGGCTTCGGCAGAGCCAGTGAGCTGGACGACACCCTCGATGAACTCATCGATGGGGCCGGACAAGGGGTTGTCCCCCATCAGGGCTACGGTATCGAGCAAACCGGAGAGCTCGTTGAGGTGGTGGGTGGAGACAATAATGGTGCGGCCGTGCTCTTCGCGTAGGACTTCGTAGAATACTTGCCGCTTAGAAGCGTCGAGGCCTAGGTAGGGTTCGTCGAGAAGCATGTACGGCACCCCCGAAGCCACCGCGACGATGAAGCTCGCTGCCGACTTTTGCCCACGGGAAAGCCCCGAGTAGTTCTTCATCGGTAGCTCGAAGCGCTCGACCAATTCCTCGGCGCGCTCCTTGTTCCAGGTGGTCCAGCGCAGGCTGGATACGGTGAAAATCTTCTTCAGGTTCCAGCCTTCGGGCAGGGGGTTATCGATACCCATGAGCACGATCTTGTTGAGCACCTTTTCATTGTCATAGGGCTTGTCGCCGTCGACCTTGATGCCGGAGCCACCCAATTGCCCGGCGATTTTGCGCAGCAAGGTGGTCTTACCAATGCCGTTGGGGCCGACAAGCCCGTGAGTCAGGCCGTCATCAAACGTGAAGTGCGGGGTGGAAATCATGAATAGAGTCCTCGGCTTTCTGCGACAAGGTCGATGAGGTCATGGAGTTGCTGGCGGGTATAGCCCAGGCGCACGGCTTCGTCGATAAGCGGCGCGGCGTACTCGGCTGCGAATTCCTGGCGACGCCGCGCCCGGATCAGTTCGGCGGCACCAGAGGTGACGAACATGCCGATGCCTCGGCGTTTTTCGAGGATTCCGAGATCCACGAGGAGGGTCAGCCCCTTGCGGGCGGTCGCGGGGTTGATGCTGTGGAAGGCGGCGAGCTCATTCGTGGACGGTGCCTGGGCACCCTCGGCGAGAGTGCCCTCGATGATGGCGTCCTCGATGAGCACCGCTATCTGACGAAAGAGCGGCTGCGCGGAGTTGTCCATGCAGACCCCTTAGTTGGTTGGTTACTCATGTAACTAACCATATAACCAACCTTCGGCCAGGGCAAGGCCTCCCCATTCCATATCTTTGACCTGGGAATTTCCTCAAGGTTATCGACGTTTTGTGACTAATGGGGCACACTGGACTACACCGGCCGTAGGCTGGAAGACCTCACAGAAGTGACCTAAGAAAATTAGTTAGAAGAAATAGAACGGAATTTAGGAGCCATGCTTGAACGAACACTTGTCTTCGTTGACACGTCATATCTACTCGCCAGTTTCTATAACTCCTGGGAGACGGGCGCCCGTGCCCAGCTAGAGATTGATTTACCCGAAGTGGTCAGCTCCCTCGGTTCGATGATTGAAACCCAGGTGGGCAACCGCGTTCACCGCCAATACTGGTATGACGGAATCCCGGATACCGGTCCCCACCGCTACCAACGCGCACTGCGCGTTTGCGACGGCGTCCAGCTACGCACCGGCCAGCTCATCGAGTGGGGCGAGCGTCGCACACAGAAAGCCGTGGACACCCGCCTTGTCGCCGACATGATCGTCTCCGCCATGAAGGGCCAAGTCACGGACTTTGTTTTGGTCTCCGGCGATGCCGACATGATTCCCGGCGTCCAAGAAGCCGTGAACAACGGCGTGCGCGTGCACCTCTATGGCTTTGGCTGGGATTCGATGTCCTCGGCGTTGCGCCATGCGTGCGACTCCACCACCATCCTGGATCCGCGGGAAGACTTCGCCGACGCAATGGAGCTCGAGGTCCTCGAAGGGCCCCTGCCGCCGACCATCCGCGAGCCCCAGCACTCCGAGGACGGCAGCGAGGGCGAAGCCGTTGCCACCGATGAGCACGCAGAGGAGTGCGACGAGCCCACCGAGGCGCAAGCCGCCTTCCCCTCCGCCCCCAAGCCTGGCCCCGCCACCCCTTCTGCCGCCGCGACGGACGTCGCCGCGACTGCCTCTCATCCCGAATCGGCTGCGCCCGATACCTCCCGCAAGGAAGAGGAGCCCCTCCCCTCCGGCGAGCAGCCTTCCGCGCCCGGCATCGACTCGCAGGAGCCTGCGGGCGAGGAAGCGGACGCAGCCCCCGAAAGCTCGAAGCCAACGCCCAAGCCAGCTGCGCCCAAACCTTCGATGATGGCGCCGCGCCGCAAGCTGCGGTCGAAGTATGTTCCGCTCCCCGAAGAGGTGTGGAGCTCCGCCGGGTTCCAGTCCCCCTTTGATGTGGGACAGCAATATGCCTCGTGGTGGTTCGACAACGCCGCGAGCGCCGATCAGCGCGACCAGGCCCACCTGCTCTCGGGCGGCGGCCTGCCCCCGGAGATCGATCGCCCGCTGCTGCAGTTCGCCTGCGAAACGCTGCACGAGTACACGCTGACAGAAACCCAGCGCGTCAACCTGCGCGATGGCTTTCACTCGGGCATCCGCGGCGTGCTCATCAATATCCGCCGCCAAGATAGCTAAACCGAAAATCGTCAAAAGGGACCTTGGAGAGCGTGGGGTTCTGAAACACCCCGGCCGCGCTGCGCGGCCCGCTCTAGAAGGTCCCTTTTCTGTGTAGTGGCTTGCTTCGCAGTGGCTACTGCTTGCCCTCGGCGGAGTCCGATTCGGCGTTGGCATCACTAGCATCAGAATCGGCGCCGACCTCAAGCGCTTGGTCGCTGGCGAAGGGCGAGTTTTCCAGCTCCTTGCTCTTGGCCATCTCGGCGCGAATCTCGTCCAAGCGGGACGTAGCGGCCATGTCGTGGCCTGCAGCCGTGATCTCCTGAATGCGGCTACCCCCCGCCGCCTGATGGAGCTCCTGGGCGCCGAGCGCATCCGCGTAGCGCTTCTCAATCTTGGCGCGCACCGAGTCCAAGGTCGGCGTGGAATCATCCGGCTTGAGCTCGTTCATCGAGTTCAAAGCCTCGGCGTTCTTTTCCTGCATCGCTGCCTGATCTGCCTGGGACAGCAACTGGTCCACCTGCGCCAGTTGCTCCTTCAGACGGGCCTCCGACTGCTGCTGCTGGGCCTTCGCCTGCTCAGCAGCCTGGGTAGCCGCCTCGTGCTGCGTTTTCAGGTTAGCCAGCTCGTTTTCCACGGCGACCAGCTGGCTCGCTACGACCTCTGCCGCCTGGTTGTACTCGGCGGCCTTCTGCGGATCCTCAGAGGCATCCGCCAACTCCAGCGCCCGGCGGGTCTGGTCCTGATAATCCTGCTGCGTCTTCACCAGGCGGTTGAGCTGCATTTCCAACTGGGTCTTGCGTCCAATAATCTCCGCTGCGTGTTCGGAAATCTCGCGATGCTGCTTCTTCGCGCCTTCCACGGCCTGCTGGATCTGGACCTTGGGGTCAGCGTTCTCGTCGATCTTCTGATCGAAAGAAGCCATCACATACTTCCAGCCTTTGCTAAATGGATTTGCCATCGCACTCACTCCTTTGTGGTTCCTGCAGCAGTAGTTAATGCAGCTCTTATTGGTGCCCTATATAAAAAGACGCTTTCCTGCGAGTGTAGCGATACTCACAGGAAAGCGCGCGCGGCGGGGCCACCGGGACCTCACCGCAGACAAGGACTAACCAGTTCTATTCCGCCTGCTGGCTCTCCACCTGGGCGCGGACCTCGTCCATGTCGAGGGCCTTAACCTGGCCAATGAGATCCTCCAGTGCCGCCGGCGGCAGAGCGCCAGCCTCGCGGAAGACCAGGATGCCGTCGCGGAACACCATCAAGGTGGGGATGGACTGAATCTGCAGCTTCGCGGATAGCTCCTGGTTGGCCTCGGTATCCAGCTTGGCGAACGTGGCATCGGGGTGCTCTTCAGATGCCTTCTCAAAGACTGGGCCGAAGCGCTTGCACGGGCCGCACCATTCCGCCCAAGCATCGACGAGCGTAATGCCGTCGCCGGAAACGGTCTCCTGGAACGTGTCCTCAGTAATGTCAATCGTTGCCATGTCTTTTCCTATCAGTCTCGGGGATATTTCTCGGTTCTATCAACCCCCAACGGTACACAAGACTCGATTATTCCTTGCCCACATACCCCAGGGGGGTATATCCTCGACAGTGACATTAACCCCCAAGGTAAGGAGAAGGATCCACCACCATGAGCACCACAACCTACACCGTTAACGGCATGACCTGTGGCCACTGCGAGCTTTCCGTCAAGGAAGAGATCTCAGAGATCAGTGGCGTCACCGACGTTACGGCCGACCACACCACCGGCGCCGTCACCGTGACCGGGGAGGGCTTTAGCGACGACCAAGTCGCCGCCGCCGTCGTCGAAGCCGGCTACGAGTTGGCCTAAACAGCATGACTACCAGTCTCACCCTCGGCATCACCGGGATGACCTGCACGTCGTGTTCCTCCCGTGTCGAACGCAAGCTCAACAAGCTCGACAACGTTGAAGCCACGGTCAACTTCGCCACGGAGTCCGCCTCCGTGAGTTATGACCCTGCAACGACGACGCCTGCCGATCTCATCGACGTCGTCGAAGGCGCAGGCTACGGAGCGTTCACCCTGGATGGTGAGGGGGAGACGTCGACTAGCACGGCGGAGGACGCCCGCGAGAGCGAAGCCTCCGATATCCTGCAGCGCACTCTGATCTCCGCGGCGCTCTCTCTGCCCGTGATGCTGCTCTCCATGGTCCCAGCACTGCAATTCCAGCACTGGCAGTGGGCCTGCTTGATGCTCACGACGCTCGTCTATGTCATCGGCGGAGCGCCCTTCCACCGGGCCACCTGGGCCAATCTCAAGCACGGCGCCGCCACGATGGACACGCTCATCACGCTGGGCACCACCGCCGCCTTTGGCTGGTCGCTCTACGCGCTTTTCTTTGGCGATGCCGGGATGCCCGGCATGACCATGCACATGACGCTGCGCTCCAATGACGCGCAGATGGACCATATTTATCTCGAGTCCGTCGGCATGGTTATCACGTTCCTGCTGCTTGGACGATGGTTTGAGCTCAAAGCTAAGGGGCGCTCCTCCGAGGCGCTCACCACGTTGCTGACCATGGGGGCTAAGGAAGCCACCGTGCTTCGCGACGGCACCGAAACCCGCATTCCCGCCAGCGAGCTCCGAGTAGGCGATGTTTTTGTTGTCCGCCCCGGCGAGAAGATCGCCACCGATGGCGTGGTCCTCAACGGCCATTCCGCCGTGGACGAATCCCTTCTCACCGGCGAGTCGATGCCGGTTGAGGTTTCTCCCGGCAGCACGGTGACGGGCGCGACCATCAACGCCTCGGGTCGGCTCGAGGTACGCGCCACCCGCGTCGGGTCCGACACCGTCTTGGCCCAGATGGGCGCGCTCGTCACTGCAGCCCAGACGTCGAAAGCCCCGGTCCAGCGCCTCGCGGACCGTATCGCCGCCGTCTTTGTCCCCATCGTCATCGGCATCGCGCTCCTCGCGCTCCTGGCACACCTGTGGGTCGGCGGCGTCGCCCCGGCCTTCGTGGCCGCCGTCTCCGTCCTCATCATCGCGTGCCCGTGTGCCATGGGCTTAGCGACGCCCACCGCAATCCTCGTGGGCACCGGGCGCGGCGCCGAACTGGGAATCCTCATCAAGGGCCCAGAGATTTTGGAATCGACGCGCCGAATCGACACCATCGTGCTGGACAAGACCGGCACCATCACCGAAGGCCAGATGTCGGTGGGAGCAGTCCAACCTACGGCAGGACGCACGCAGCAGGAAGTTCTCCGCCTCGCGGCCGCCGCGGAACAGGGTTCCGAGCACCCCATCGCACGAGCCATCCGCACAGCCTACGACGATGAGCTCCCCGCGGCCGCGGGCTTCCACGAGCTTCCCGGCCAGGGAATCGAGGCAACGATTGAGGGCTCCCGGGTGCGGGTGGGCCGGCCGCCTGCGGGCTATGACGGCACCGGGACGCAGGTGGGCGTCTACGTGGACGATGACTTGGTAGGAACCATCGAGCTACAGGATCGCATCAAGGAATCCTCCGCCGCCGCCATCGCCGCAATGCACAAGCTAGGGCTTACACCCCACCTACTCACCGGGGACAACGCCGGCGCGGCACATGCAGTGGCGCGGGCCGTTGGCATTGATGATGCCAACGTGACAGCGGAGGTCATGCCCGCAGACAAGGTAGAGACTATCGCTCGACTGCAGGAGCAGGGGCGGACCGTGGCCATGGTGGGCGATGGCGTCAACGACGCCGCGGCGCTCGCGCAGGCGGACCTCGGAATTGCGATGGGCGCGGGAGCCGACGTTGCCATTGAAGCTTCCGATATCACGGTGATGAACAACGACCTGCGCTCCGTCGCAGAGGCGGTGCGGCTCGCGCGCAGTACCCTGCGTATCATCAAGGGCAACCTTTTTTGGGCCTTCGCCTATAATATTATTCTTCTTCCCGTGGCAGCGTTCGGGCTGCTCAACCCCCTATTAGCGGGGTTGGCAATGGCCCTGAGCTCAGTCTTTGTGGTGACCAATTCTTTGCGACTTAAAAGCTTTACCCCCGCGGAGTAAGCTTAGCCTGCATGAATCGACTTGATCATCGCTCTATCTCACGCACGGAGAGGCTCGACCGCCTTCCCGTCACTGGAAAACACAAACGTCTCCTCTTCGGCTCCGGCATCGGCTGGGCGCTCGATGCCATGGACGTCGGTCTCATCTCCTTCATCATGGCCGCTCTGGCCGTGCACTGGGGGATCACGCCGACCCAGTCCTCGTGGCTGGCGTCCGTGGGTTTCATCGGCATGGCCTTGGGTGCCACCTTCGGCGGCCTCTTGGCCGATAAGTTCGGCCGCCGCCACATCTTTGCGCTAACCCTGCTGGTCTACGGCCTCGCGACGGGCGCCTCCGCCCTCGCAACGGGCCTCACACTCCTCATCATCCTGCGCTTCTTCATCGGACTTGGCCTCGGCGCCGAGCTGCCGGTGGCCTCCACGCTGATCTCCGAGTTCGCACCCCTCAAGGTCCGCGGGCGCATGGTGGTCTTGCTGGAGGCCTTCTGGGCCGTGGGCTGGATCCTCGCTGCGGTAATTGGAACGTTCGTCGTGGGGGCGTCGGAAAGCGGCTGGCGCTGGGCCCTAGCACTCGGCATGGTGCCCGCCCTCTATGCCCTCTATGTGCGCCTTCACTTGCCTGAATCAGTACGCTTCCTGGAGTCGAAGGGCCGCCACGAGGAAGCAGAAGAAATCGTCGCCTCCTTTGAAGCCGAGGTGGATGAGGCGGACATCGACCGCACGACCCCGGCACCGACCTACTCCGAGGAAGATGTCACCGCCACCAGCATCTGGTCGAAATCCCTGCGCGGGCGCACGCTGGCGCTGTGGACCATCTGGTTCTGCGTCAACCTGTCTTACTACGGCGCCTTCATTTGGATTCCGTCGCTGCTTGTCGCAGACGGTTTCTCCCTGGTGAAGTCCTTCAGCTTCACGCTGATTATCACCCTGGCCCAGCTGCCCGGCTACGCCGCAGCGGCCTGGCTCATCGAGGTCTGGGGACGCCGCTCGACCCTGGCGACCTTCCTCGTGGGCTCTGCCCTGTCCGCCGGATTCTTTGGCTTCGCCAACACTGAGGCCATGATCATCCTGGCCGGTTGCCTGCTCTCCTTCTTCAACCTGGGCGCGTGGGGCGCGCTGTACGCCATCGGCCCGGAGCTCTACCCCACCGCCCTGCGCGGGCGCGGTACTGGTGCGGCCGCGGGCTTCGGCCGACTCGCCTCCATCCTGGCGCCGCTTATCGTTCCGCCACTCATCGCGGTGGCGGGCACGGGCTGGCTCTTCGTGCTCTTTGCAGCAGCCTTCGGCATCGCGGCCTTCGCGGCGCTGACCCTGCCAGAGTTCAAGGGGCGGGCCCTTGCTCAATAGGGTCGCCCTCGGCGCGTGGGTCGCGGTCATGGTCGCGCTCACCACGCTCAAGCCGTTCTACCAGATTGGCTACCTTTGGAAGCCGGAGAACCAGCGGGTCCGTGACCTGCGCTTGGTGCCGCTTGATGAGTTCTCCGGCGGCACCTGGTTTGGCCCGCTTTTTGAGTATGCGGGCAATACCGCCTTCTTCATTCCTTTTGGCATGCTCGTCTTCAGCATGTGCCGGTCAGTCAAGGCCACTGCCGCATGGGGCTTCGCGCTGAGCTTGGCACTGGAAACAGCGCAGTATGCCTTCGCGCTCGGGCGCACTGATATTGATGACCTCATCTTCAATACCCTGGGTGCGCTCATCGGCGCAGGGTTTGCCAGGCTGTGCGGCGAGCGCTTCTTCCCGGTGTGGCGGTGGCTGGCGCTCGCCGCGGCTGCGGTCTTCCTGGTCTTGGTCATCCTCGGCCCACGGTTGGGTGACCCCAACGCCGTGGTGGACCTGTAATTTAGCCGTGCGCCATGTTCACGAACTTGGAGTAGTGCAGCTGGTGCGCGACCTTCACCGTGTCGATCGGGCCGCCGCGGTGCTTGGCCAGGATGATATCCGCCTCACCGGCACGGGGATCATCGCGGTCTTGTGAGTCCGGGCGGTAGAGCAGCATAACCATATCGGCGTCCTGCTCCAGCGAGCCGGACTCACGCAGATCCGCCAGCTGCGGCTTCTTATCGGTACGGGATTCCGGGCCACGGTTCAGCTGCGAAATCGCAATGAGGGGAACCTCTAGCTCCTTGGCCAGCAACTTGAGCTGGCGCGAGAATTCTGAGACCTCTTGCTGGCGGGACTCCACCTTCTTGCCCGAAGACATCAGCTGCATATAGTCCAGCACAATGAGGTCGAGCCCGTGCTGCTGCTTCAGACGGCGGGCCTTCGAGCGGATCTCCATCATGGTGAGGTTCGGGGAATCATCGATGAACAGGGGCGCATCCTGGATGCGGTTGAGGGTGTCATCGATCTTGGCCCAATCCTCCGTGGACACGCGGCCACCGCGCATATCCGACAGCTTCACTTCCGCCTCCGCTGACAAGAGGCGCATGACGATCTCGGAGGCAGACATCTCCAGGGAGAAAACCACAGAAGTCTTGTTGTGCTGCAGAGAGGCCGAGCGCATGAAATCCATGGCCAGCGTGGACTTGCCCACGCCAGGGCGGGCGGCGACGATAATCATCTGGCCGGCACGCAGGCCATTGGTCAGGTTGTCGAGGTCGATGAACCCTGTGGGCACGCCCGACTCCACTCCGTTTTGTTGCAGGGCGGCGAGCTCATCGATCGTGGGGTCGATGAGATCACTCAGCGCACGGTAATCCTCGGTGGTCTTCTTCTGCGCCACGGCGAATACTTCCTGCTGGGCGCGGTCCAGCACGGACTCTATCTCCATGTCTTCGGAGCCCTGGAAGCCGAGTTGGACGACTCTAGTACCGGCGTCCACCAGCTTGCGCAGCACCGCCTTCTCCGCGACAATCTCCGCGTAGTAGCGGGCGTTAGCCGCAGTGGGCACCGTGGCCAGCAGGGTATGCAGGTAGGGCGCACCGCCAACGCGTTCAAGGTTGTTATAGCGATCGAGACGGGCCGCAACAATCACCGCGTCAATATCCGTGCCTGCCGCGTAAAGATCGATCATGGCCTGGTAGATGAGCGTGTGCGCAGGATAGTAGAAGTCCTCCGGCTCCAGCTCCTCAATGACCTCCATGACCGTGTTCGGGCTTAAGAGCATGGCGCCGAGAACGCCCTGTTCGGCCTCGCGGTCCGCGGGCGGCTGGCGAAATTCGCCGTAGCGCTTCGGCTCTTCCTGCCGGTAAGAGCGGCGAGGTTCCTCCTCTACCGGCTCCGGCGGCGGTGGAACGTGGTCGTCGTCAAAACTGGCATTAGTCATTGCTCATCAATCCCACCGTTCATTAGTCCCACCCTGGCCGTGCCTGAAGTTCTCACTCTTCTCCGCGCCGGACGGCCAGGCTTCGATGCAGTGCCAAGCGGCAACCGCGCGTAGTACACAACAGTGTAGCCGAGGGTCAAGACACTACCCCTTGGGCATAACTCTCACAGTTATCCACAAAGAGCTGTGGAATTCCCAGGTCAGCAAAGACTTGGTGTGCAAAGCCAGAGGTCAGAGCTGTGGATAACTTTGCAACGCTGTGACCAGCGAAGATTATTCCTGCAGGTCAAGGCGCGTTTTTTGAGGTGTGAAAATACGCACAAATTCCGTGGAGAAGTAGGGCCATTACCCCGATATCGCCGCTACCAGCGGGTTAACACATGGCGGCATGAGTGAATTCACCGTTAACTGAACGCAGGTTTATCCACAGGCTGGGAGAGTTATCCACAGGCCGCGCTTGGCGACATTTCCCTGCCTCCCGCGGTGCTAGATCTCCAAAAAGGCGACCCCGCGTAAAACGGCGCAAGGCCGTGCTTCCTCTCACCACCTCACATAGTGAAAGGAGCACGGCCTTAAAGCCTTGCTGTTGTCTTAAGGTCACATCCTGCGTACCGGCGCCGCGCCTCACACGCGGGCGAACGGAGGGTGACCGTCGTGCGCCTTAATTCTTAGGCAGCGACGACCGAGAAGTTCACCTTGCCGATAACGTCAGCGTGCAGCTTCAGCTCGACTTGGTAGTTGCCGGTCTTCTTGACCAGGCCCTTGGGCAGCACAACGATGCGCTTGTCCAGCTTCGGGCCGCCAGCGGCGGCAACGGCGTTCACGATGTCCTCAGCGGACACGGAGCCGAAGAGCTTGCCGGACTCGGAGGTCTTCACGGGGACGTTAACGTCCTTGAGCTCCTCCAGCTGGGTACGGATCTCGCGTGCGTGGTCCAGGTCGCGGATTGCGCGAGCTTCCTGGGCGCGCTTGATGCCCTCGATCTGCTTCTCAGCACCGCGGGTAGCAACGATTGCCAGGCCGCGCGGAAGCAGGTAGTTACGTCCGTAGCCGTCCTTAACCTCTACAATTTCGCCGGGGGCGCCGAGGTTCTCAACGGCAGCGGTGAGGATCAGCTTCATGATCCCTGCCTTTCAATTGAGTTAAATGAATACTTGCGTGACAGTCTTAGAACGGGGGTTCTGCATCCGCACCACCAAAGCTTCCCGCTTGGGGTGCAGAATTCCACGGATCGTTACTCGGAGCCGACTGCTGCTGAGACTGCTGCGGGGCAGAGGACTGGGACTGGTTTCCAGAGAAACCGCCCTGGTTTCCGGAGAAACCACCTTGGTTGCCGCCGCCGTAGTTAGCACCACCCTGCTGCTGGCCGCCACCATAGTTGCCGCCGCCGTTGCCGGACTTGCGGTTAACCTGTGCGGATGCATAACGCAGGGACGGGCCGACCTCATCAACCTCGATTTCAAAAACAGTGCGGTTTTCGCCCTCACGGGTCTGGTAAGACCGCTGGCGCAAACGGCCAGTAACGATAACGCGCATGCCCTTGGTCAAGGTCTCCGCAACGTTTTCTGCGGCTTGGCGCCACACATTGCAGGTGAGGAACATGGCCTCGCCGTCCTCCCACTGGGAAGTCTGCTGATTATAGCGACGCGGGGTGGAGGCAACACGGAAATTTGCCACTGCGGCACCCGCTGGGGTGAAGCGCAGTTCCGGGTCGGCCACAATGTTGCCGACAACCGTAATGTTGGTATCTCCCTGAGCCATGTCTTTACTCCTTAATATCGGTTACGTGGATTGCTCGAAACCCAGTATCCGCTATTTGCTGTCGGTGCGCAGAACCTTGGTACGCATAATGGAGTCGTTCAGGTTCAGACGGCGATCAAGCTCGAGAACCGAGTGGGATTCACACTCCAGCTCCACGACTGCGTAGATGCCCTCTTCCTTCTTGTTGATCGGGTATGCAAGACGGCGCTTGCCCCACACATCAACCTTTTCGACTTTGCCGCCATCCTTGCGGATCGTTTCGAGGAACTTGTCTAGGGACGGGGTTACGGTGCGCTCATCCTGGTTAGGATCCAGAATGATCATGACTTCGTAGTGACGCACGGACCTCATCACCTCCTATGGTCTAGTAATTGGTATCGGCCATATCACCTTTGCGGATATGGCAGGAGGGTCTGTTGCGTCAAGCAACCCTCACACAGTACCGCACTGACCGGCGGAAAAGGAAATCCCCCATCTCCTCGGCTGCCGCTAGTGGGTCGCCGCGACGAAGATCGCCGATCCCGCCGGGATCACCGTGAGAAACAGCAAAGCCAGCAAGCCCAGCACAACCGGCCAGGTGCGGTCTTGAGAGCGCTGAAACAGGTAGTAGGCGCTCAACACACAAAGGAAGCCCAGCGTGATGGAGACGATGCCCACGATGGTGATAGTCATCGTGCAAAATCCCCCGCCAACGGGTCCCTGCCGCCATGAGCGGCGCGGACCTTGTCCTCAGACTTGCCCCACATCTGGCGGATAATGAGCACGCCGATGGCAATGATGAAGCCATCGCGCGTCAGCACCGCGATATCGAGCATCTCGTGCGGCAGGCCCTTATTTTCCGAGCCGAGCATGTGCCAGGTGAGGATGGGCCAGAGGAGGGCGTCGGCAAGCGCCCAGCTAAAGATGAGCCGCCACCGCGGAAGCGCCAGGAGTGCCGGGACGACCAGCCACAGGGAGTACTGCGGGGACCACACCTTGTTGAAAATGAGGAAGGCCATGATGATGAGGTAGATCATTTCGGCTACTCGCGGCGCGCGCGGCGCCTTAAGACCCATGATGGCAATCGCCCCGCAGCTCACCAGAAACGCCACGAGTGAGAAAGTGTTGAGGAATTCGGGCTCAAAACTCACGCCCGCGACGCGGCTCAAGAGCGCATAGATCGTGGTCCACTCGGCACCGCGTTCTTGATTGAGCCGGAAGAATTCGCGCCAGGCCTCGGGGTAGGCCAGCGCCACGGGAAGGTTCACCACGAGCCACGTCGCGGCGGTTGCCACGAACATCTTGAAGAAAGGCGCCCAGCGCTTGTGGCGGATGGCCAACACCAGAAACGCGCCTAAGATAAACAGAGGCCACAGCTTGAATGCCGTGCCGAGCCCAATGAGAATGCCGGCGAGCCAGTTCTTGCGCTTTTTCACGGCGAGAAGGGCACCCACCATGAACGCTACCGACGGGATGTCCCAATTGGTGAAGGCGTGGATGACCACGAGCGGGCTGGCCGCCATGAGAATGGTATCCCATGCCCGGTTGCCCGTGAGCTGGAATACCATGACCACGGTGCCGACCCACACGAGGGACAAGATGAGCGTGGTCAGCCCAAAGTACCAACTGACCTCGGCCATACCAATCCACTCGACAGCCGGATACGTGGTGCGCGCCAGCCAGCCGACGACCCCCTGGAACAGGCCCGCCAGAACGGGGTATTCCATGTAGCGCGTGAGGTCTCCCTCCACCCAGGAGTAGGCATAGGGAAAGCCAGGTTGGTCCAAGCCGCGCCCACCATAGAGCGGCACGATGTCGTTATAACAAAAGGACGTGTACTGGCGGTTGCCATCCCAGTTCAGGCTGATGAGGCCGTCCTCGCCCCGGCGGCTGCCCGCACAGGTTGCCTTACTCAAGAATCCAAACGCCAGGAACGTCCACGCCAGCGTGATGATGACGCGCAGCGGCGTCCACCAACCAGAGTGGGACGAGCGGGCGAAACGCCCCGTCGGCCCGCCGAGGGCATTGACGGCGCCACGGGTCATCGATTCGGATGAGAGTGGGACAAGCTGCGAAGAAGTGTGATGGCTCACCGGGGGATCAATCTCCTATTGGCCAAGCAGTTGGTCGAGGCCATCTCCATTAAGGATGTCATCGAGCGAAGGTACTTCAGGGTTAGCGGGTTGCTCAGGTTGCTCAGGCTGGGCCGGCTGCTCTGGGCTACCGCCCTGACCCTCGTCGTGGTGCTCGCCGCCCTCGGCAGGTGCTTCCTCTTCACCCTCGGGACTGTCACTCTCCGGGCTTGCCGGCGTCTGGTTCCACGTGGTGGTCTGGCTCGGATCATAGACATATCCCGAGCCCCAGCTGCCGACGCCGTAGTTAATCGGGTAGGCCTGCGGGAAGGGCTGCTGCTCCACGTTGGCCAAAGAGGTGTCCAAGATGGACTTCCAAATCTTCGTCGGTGCATCCGAGCCGTACATAATTCCGCCCCACTGATTAAAGATCGCGGAGGTGTTATCGGCCGTGCCTACCCACACTGCTGTAGCCAGCTGTGGCGTGGAACCAACCATCCAGGCATCTTTGTTGGTGCCCGTATCACCCAGCTGTGTGGTACCAGTCTTGGAGGCCGACGGACGTCCACCGGCCAGTGCACCGTTCGACCATGCGGCAATCGGCTGCATCGCGGAGATCACGTTGTTGGCCACGTTGGCGGAGACGCGGCGCTCACCGCCATCGGTCGGGTTCTCGTAGAGAACCTCGCCGGCGGCGTTTTCCACCTTCTGCACGAAGTGCGGCTGGTGCCACACCCCCTGGTTGGTCAGGGTCGCCATTGCCGTCGCCATGTCGAGCGGGCGGGACTGGTACTGGCCCAGCACGACTCCCTCGTACGGCGTGCCACCGTTCTCCGTCAATGTCTTCTCGATCCCCGGCAGGCTGCGAGCAACGCCCAATGCGTGCGCCATGTCCGCAGTGTCCTGCATCTTGTTTTCCAGGTCATCCTGGAGGCGCAGGAAGGACGTGTTATAAGAATTCTTCAGCGCCTCAGCGATGGAACAGCTTCCGCAGCCGCCGCCCACGTTGGTCACGATCTGAGAGCCTGGTAGCTGGTACGGCGCAGAGGAGTAATACGTACTGAGGTCGATGCCCTGCTGGAGGGCCGCAGCGAGCGCCATGATCTTAAAGACCGAACCGGTCTGCAACGGCGAGTTGGCATAGTCCCAACCATTAGAGTCATCGCCGCCGAAGTAACCGCGTACAGCGCCCGTGGCAGGGTCGATGGTCACGGCGGCGGCGCGGGCGTCCTCTTGCAGCACAGCAAGCTGTGCGTGAGCGGCGTCGGTCGACGCGTTCTGCACGGTCATATCAATGGTGGTAGTCACCTTGAGGCCGCCAGTGGCCAGCTGGTCCTCGGTAATACCCACGCGGGACAGCTCATCAATGACCTGGTTCTTGATGTGACCATAGGCACCCGGCGCTTCGGTATACGCGGAATACTCAGACGGATCGCGGGTCTCCGGGAAGACGAGCTGATCGCGTTCAGACTGATCCAAGTCACCCATCTCAACGAGGCCATCCATGACGTAGTTCCAGCGAGCTTGGGACCGTTCCTCATCTACCCACGGATCAAGGACGGACGGGGACTGGATAACACCCGCCAGCAGCGCGCCTTCTTCCTTAGTGAGGTCCTTGGCGTCCTTATTAAAGTACGCATTGGACGCAGCCTCGATGCCATACGCATTGCGGCCGAAGTAGACCGTGTTGAGGTAGGCGTTGAGGATGTCCTCCTTGGACCATTCGTTGGTCATTTTCACCGAGTAGATGAGCTCCCGAATCTTGCGGACGTAGGAATACTCATCACCAACGAGAGTATTCTTCACATACTGCTGAGTAATCGTCGAGCCACCACCGGCGGAAGCATCACCGGTGAGCTTGCCCAAGACGGCACGGCCAAGACCTGTAAAGGAAAAGCCCGAGTTGGTCCAGAACTCGCGGTCCTCGGCCGCGAGGACAGAATCCTCAACGTAATCCGGGATCTCATCCAGGGTCACCTGGCGGCGGTTGCCCTCCGGTGGAACTAGTTTGGCCAGCTGGGTTTCGCCGTCGCCGGCGACAATCGTGGAAATCTGGCTCGGCTGCAGCTCCTTGGGCTCGGGGACGTCGTATTGCGTATACGCGTACCCAAAGAGCAAGGCGGGGATGCCGACAATTACGAATAAGACAGCGAGCACGATCCACGGCCAGCGGCGTGTGCGGCCGGACGAACGCCTACTCCTGTGCGAGGCGCTCTTCTTGCGATTACCTGACTTTCGCCCGGAGGTTTCCTTCTCGGTCACTAATCCGTGTCCTCATCAATCCTGTACAGAAACTGTAAATACATGCAGCTTACCGGCGTGAACTGGGAAGCCAAAACTACCTTCGAGCATAGACCGTGGCCGCTCGAAGCAGATGATTCCAGCGGCATGCCGGGCACACTTCCACGAAATGCACTGTAAACTCCAGTCCCTCGGCCGCCATTTCTGCAATTTCCGCCGCGCTGCGCGCGCTTCCCGCACGGCGCTTTAAAGAGTCGCCATAAACCCAGCGGGTCAGTCGCAGCTCTTCTCCGCACACCGGGCAAGGCTTCTGCATGTCAACGCCATGATGCTCCGCCGCCGCGCGGAGGAGAAAACCAGCATCACACAATTCTTCGCGCGTCACTTTTCCCGCGCGAAGCTCACGCAGATGCTGTGCGCGCTCCCATTCATAGGAGACTTCGTTGCGGTAGGCCACTTCTGGCCTTGTCTTTGCAGACTCTGCCTTGGACGGAGAATTCACGCCGGACAGTGTAGTGCGGGCAGCGTCAACAATCTAGGCTCCCCTTGGGCACTTCGCGACGCAAAACCTAATTTTTTAGTCAGCTAACTACCGCCGCGAGTGGATTGTAGCTACACTTATTTTCCATGAGTGAAGAAACTATCGAATCCCCGATCCCCTACGAGGACGCCCTGGATGTTGCCCGCCAGATCCAGCCCGCGCTCAATAAGCTCATGCTCATCTTCCAGCGCACAACGGAGGGCACGTCCCTAACCACCTCGCAGGTCTCGATCATGAATCAGCTGCGCCTGCGTGGGCCCTCTCGCGTCAGCACCATTGCCCAAGCAGAGCTAATCCGGATGCCCACCGCGTCCAATGCACTGTACCAATTGGAGCGCCAAGGCTTCGTGGAACGGCACCGCGACGAAAAGGACCGCCGCGGCGTTCTCGTCGCCCTCACCCAGCTCGGCGAATCCGAGCTGACCATCGTCTCCCGCCAGCGTGCGGCAGCTTTGGCCGAGATCCTGCGCTGGCTTGAACCGGAGGACATCAAGGACGCCAATTCTTTGGTCAACCTGATTTCCAAACTCGCGGATGTGTACCGCCCCACCATGGACGGAAAATAGACCAAAAAGCGCCGGTAGAACAGATTTTATTTTAAAGCGTGAAGGGTCGATAATGAAGGAAACGACCCCGATCCTTTTGATGAATGGCTAAGAAATCTTCACACCCCGCGGAAGGACAGTCCTCCTCGGAAGACCGTATCCCCCCGCTTCGCGTACTCGTCTCGTGGAGTCCTAGCTCCACAGGCACCGAGGCCATCGAGTTTGCCGCATGGCTTGCGCGTTCCACGCCCGTTCAGATCCGGGTTGTATCCACGATTTCGCAACCCCTCACCGTGACGTCGCTCAGCAAGCTCAGCGGCTCCTATAAGCAGTGGTTCAAGAAGGAGCGCGCAACCTGCGAACGCGCCGTTAAGCAGGCCTTGGACGCAGCCGGGGTGGACAAGGCCCAGCTCGATAAGAACGTCTCCGTTCTCATCGCGGGACCGTCCCGCCCGCAGCTGCTGGAGCAAGCGGCTACGGATTTCAACGCTCACGTCATCCTCCTAGGGGCCAACCAGTCCGCGCCGAAGGGCCGTTTCTTCTCCGGTTCTACCGCCGATGCGCTGCTGCACTACTCGCCGCTTCCCGTGGGTCTCACCCCGCGCGGTATCAAGCTGTCCAAGCACGGAGTGACGCGCATCAATTTCGCCTTCACCGAACTTGGCCGCGCTGACGATCCCGCCCTCCGGCACGCAGCTTGCATTGCGCAGCGCGGCGGCATCCCCTTGCGTATCCTGGCGTTTTCCGCCAAGGGGCTGGTCGACGTCCCCCTCGAATACTCCCCCACTTTTCCCTCCGACGCCCCCAATTGGCGCGAGCACTCGCTCTCGCTGTTGGACCGCGCCCACGATTTCATCGCAGAGGCCTTCCCGGAGATTTCCGTCACGACGGACATCGGCAGCGGCCACGGCTGGTCCGGCGCGGTGGATTCGCTCAAGTGGAAGAAGGGCGACCTGCTCTGCTTGGGTTCCTCCCCCATGGGGCCGATCGAGCGCGTCTTCATCGGTAGCACCGCCACCGAACTTCTCCCCCACGTGGGAGTGCCAGTCCTGGTCTGCCCGAGAACCTATGACACCGAAGCACGTTAGACTTGCACAGCATGGCAGCAGAGCACCCCGAAAATGATCTCACGTCCGACGCGGACTATACCAACCTGCCTCGCCCCGAGCCCCGCAGCTTTGATGAGCTTGCCGACGAGCCCGATCCCCTCGCCGTCGCCGAGGCCAACCGCCGCTCCTCGCGCCAAGCGCTGTGGTTTATGGTGGCTATCCTTGTGAGCTCGGCGCTGTACGCGCTCCTCCTCGCTGGATTCTTCAGGTTCTTCGGAACCACGACCGACTGCCTTCAGGCCGAATACGCCGCTTGGCTCTGCACGAGGACCCAGCGCACCGTGTTCGCCACGACGACGCTGATCATTCCCTTCATCGGCATGATCGGCTGCGCCGTCATCATGGTGCGCAAGCTCAAGGCCTATGTGCGCTGGCGCGGCTGGATGGCGATTTTCTGGGTCATGGCCGGCAACTTCATGATCTGGTGCATCAACGATATCCAGATCCTGCTGGCCCCGGTGCTTGAAAACTAACCCTGCGCTTGGGCGGCAGCCACCTCGGCGCAGTCCGGCCGCCCACAGTGCTGGGTTTCCACGTGCTGGACACAGTCATCGCAAATGAGCACCTGCTTGCGGCACGTGTCCTCATTAATGCAATTGTGGAAGGTATTCGTCCCCTTCCCACAGTGCACGCAGTGGCCGAGCTGAATAAAGCCTGGATCCTCTAGGCCCTGACCAAACTCGTGGTGCATGCGCTTGTCAAAGACGTACATCGAGCCTTCCCACAGGCCATCGTTGCCGTACTTTTCTCCGTAGCGGACGATGCCGCCGTCAATCTGATAAACCTCGTTAAAACCGCGGTTCTTCATCAGCGCGGAGAGGATTTCGCAGCGAATACCACCCGTGCAATAGGAGACCACGGGCTTGTCCTTCATCCAGTCATACTTGCCGGATTCGAGTTCAGCGATGAAGTCGTGGGTCGTACGCACATCCGGCACCACGGCATTCTTGAACTTGCCGATTTCCGCCTCCATGGCGTTGCGGCCGTCGAAGAAGACGACCTCCTCACCGCGCTCCTCCACCAGCTTGTTGACCTCTTCGGGCTTGAGGTGAACACCACCGCCGATGACGCCGTTCTCATCCACCTTGAGCTCGCCCGGCGCGCCGAAGGCCACGATCTCATCGCGCACCTTGACCGACAGGCGCGGAAAGTCTTCCGCTCCGCCTTCGGACCACTTGAACTCCATCTTCTTGAAGCCCGGGTACTCGCGCGTCTCGCGCACATAGCGCTTACACGCGTCCATGTCCCCGCCCACGGTGCCGTTGATGCCGTGCTCCGAAATGAGGATACGGCCCTTGAGCCCGAGCTTCTCGCACAGGGAGCGCTGCCACAGCATGATCGCGGTGGGGTCCTCGATAGGAGTAAAGCAGTAGTAGAGGAGAATCTTGCCAATAGTCACGCCCGCAAGTCTAGGCCCGCTGCGAGGTAAAACCCCAATCTTTTGGGCACAGCGCTGCAACCGCTCTTAGCCCAAAGCCCCAGACCTCGATCCCGAAACCTCCTGGTGGGTGGTGGGGCGTCGCCAAGCGCTTGCCGACGCCCACCTGCGTGCTGTCAAGGGGTGAATGCGCCACTTCGACCGGGAGGTAGTTGTGACGCGTTGGACTCCGAAGGATGTTAAGGAAGCCGCTATTGAGCGCGTGGTGGCAGGTGAGGCAGTTAGTCTCGTCGCGCGTGATGTGGGTGTGGGTCCCGATACGGTTTACGGTTGGTTGAGGGTAAGAGGTGTCGAGCCTCCTGGCAGGCGTGCGAGTCGTCTGCAGATCCGTTTGTCCGTGAGGCTGTTGGGTTGGTGCGTGCAGGTATGTCGATCAATCAAGCAGCACAGACTGTTGGAATATCGACTGGCTTGCTTCACAGCAGGTTAAAGAAAGCTGGTGTAATCGAAGTGCGGCCTAGACGCGCCCACTTGTCACCTGATGAACGTGCCCAGGCCGTGGAGCGAGTGCTTGCTGGTGAGAACTGTCAGACAGTGGCTGATGCTATCGGTGTGCATCCTTCTACCGTGTATGAGTGGATAAGGAAGCAGCGGTATGCGAAGTCACGCCGGCAGCGACATCGCCGAACGCCTGATGAGGCGGTGGTGTCTATACCAGATACAGGCAAGAAGCTGGGTAAAGATTCTGGTATGCCAGCACCGATGAAAACTCAAGCCGTCGATGGATTTCCTAGCGGCGTATTCGACAAACACGCCTTAGTAGGGCGTGGTCGCAGGCTTACTGTTGAAGACCGTGTTGCTATTGAAGCGGGATGTCGTGTCGGTGATTCGGCACGAGCCATCGCGCAGAAAATCAATAGGCACCACAGTGTCGTCGCCCGTGAAATCACCCGTAATGGTTGGAAGATCGTCGATGAGGACGGCGCAGAGCAGCTGCGGTATAACGCCCACGGCGGAATCAAGCGCTATGCGCCGCTTGTCGATTTGGGGTAGTTGGTACCGCGAGTCCG
>NZ_KV813904.1:0-70513 GCF_001813755.1 Corynebacterium sp. HMSC074H12 | reverse complement strand
TCAGCATTCGTCGAAATCTTCGGCTCAACAGACTCATCTGGAAGACCAGGCTGGTCAATAGGAACCACACGCTGTCCCCCACCACTGTTATGAGTGATTATGCCGTTAGGGCCAACCACAGTGATGAAGGCATCCGCCGGCTGCTCAGGGATAGTGACCGACGGATCGGCTTCAAACTGCTCGTCGAGCGTTTGCGCATTGTCCTTTAGAATGCGCAGCCCCGTGTTCGCCGTAAAGTCCTCGGAGTTGCCGTCAAATCCGTGGAGCGGACGTGCCAGACCAGAGGTATCGCCCCCGTCATTTGCGTGAATAAACTTAATCGCGGCAGCCCTACCCGACGCATCAGAGACGAGCGCTGCCAAATAAACGCTGTACCGATTAGCAAGTTTCTTATCGCCAGCCGCCGTAGCATCACGCAGCTTCAGAGCAACTCCGATCGCCGCATTTTGAAACTTCGGGTCATCAAAGCGAATCGCCCCTGCAGTGGACTTCTTGTAGCTGCCCGTCTTGAGCATAGGATCGGCAACAGTGTAATCAATACACCAGCCCCATCCGACATCGTTGTCCGTGTGGGGATTCTTTGCACCTTTTGGCGGCTGTCCAGCCCACACAAGCTGGCCCCAGCTATGGTCTCCGCCAATCTTCTTATTTTCAGCACCCAACGTCGTGTTAGGCACGAAATCAGTCGGCTCGGCCGCGCCAGCCTTCGCCCAGGGAACGGTAACCATGGCCGCAATTACTGCAATTGCCGTAAGCACAGCAGTAAAGACCATCCACCCCTCTCTGGAGATGTTCCTTAATCTACTCATCGCTTCCTCTTTGAATGATGTGAATGTCTACAAGCTTTCTGCACAGCAGCCTTAAACCACTGAACTACTCTGAAATCTGGACGTAGGTTTTTACACCTTGACCGGCGATTCTTCTTAGGAATCTCACGAACTCTTATAGTCCACTCAGGAGAATATCATTCAGCACAGGAAGCTGCAAGGTATCTCATTGCTCCATAAATTTCGCTTATACCCACAGCGGAGTACATTTACCCTGCATGAACCCGCATTTAAGCCGAACGGTTGCTATTTATCGCCCATTCGTTCTATTTTCAGTTGACGCCGTCAACTTCTAAATATTTCTTATAATACTCAACCTAAGATTTACTAAGTTTGCATATCAGTTTTCGCCCCACCCGGATTCGGCGAGGGGACCCTCCGCCAGCGCAACAGCCCCGTGCACGCCCCCGCTGGCCCAATCCCCTTGTAACCACCTGCGATACCTACGATCCCCTGCGACCTTATAGCACCCCAAGGCCCGCGAAAGCTCGTACTCGCGAGCACTTAGCACCTTTGCCGCTACACCTCGCAGGAACGCGAAACGGCCGTGCACAAAGCAGGCCGCCATTCCCCATTAGAAACCTCACCCCACGGGGCTTAAGGCCACTACCCCATTAATCATTTTTATGTCTCGCCGAGTCCTCATTAATCATCCGCGGAACGCGTGAGCTTCGGATCAACGTCGACGACCGGCTCGGGAACCTCAATAACCTCGATGTCGGAGACCGGCGAGCCAGCGGGAGTCACAGGCTGCGCATCCACCTGGTCTGCCCCAGAAGACGAGCCCGGCGCCACAGTAATCTTCGCCGCCGCGAGTGCTGCCCTATCGCGGGCTGTCTCAACGTCCTCTGCAGTGGTAGCCACCATGCCCATGCGGCGGCCGGCATAGGCCCATGGCTTACCAAACAGACGCACGTCCGTCTCCTCATAAGCCATGGCGGCATCGAGGCCGGAATAGGAGACGTCATCAAGCTCAGCATCCGCGTGCAGAATGACCGCCGCACCGGGGCTCACCAACGTCACATCAATCGGGAAGCCCAACATTGCGCGGACATGCAGCTCAAACTCAGAGAAGCGCTGCGTGTATCCAGTCAGCATGGCGGTATCCAAAGGACGCGGCGAAACAGAAGAGAAGTACACCTCATCACCCGCCACGAACAGCTCAACACCGTAGACACCACGCCCACCCAATTCGTTAGAAATGCGCGCGGCCACGGAACGCGCATTCGCCAGGGCGTCCTCACTCATCGCCATGGGCTGCCAAGACTCCACCAAGTCACCGTTCTCATGTCGGTGACCAATAGGCTCACTAAACCACGTCGCCATCTTGCCCGTAGCCGGGTCAATGGAGCGCACAGCAAGCAACGTGACCTCATAATCAAAATCAACGAAACGCTCCACCACCACACGCTTGTGGTCAGTGGACACGTGGCGCACCATGGCCCACGTTTCCTCTATTTCTTCCTCTTCCTTAAGAAGAACGTGCCCCTTACCGGAAGTCGTAATATCCGGCTTCACGATGCACGGCAGACCCAACTCCCCCACTGCCTCCTGCAGCTCCTCAGCAGTCTCAGCAAAGCGATACGCCGTCACAGGAAGACCGATACTCTCAGCCACCTCACGCACGCTCTCACGGGACTGCGTGAGCTCACACGCCCGTGCCGTCGGCACAACCGTAGCGCCTACTTCTTCCTCAATGCGCTTGAGCGCCTCCACCGCGACAGTCTCCACCTCAGGGACCACATAGTCCGGCTTGATGCGCTCAGTAAGCTCCCACACCTTCTGTGGGTCCCTAATGTCTGCGATGTAGCTAAAGTGCGCGAGCTGCTGCGCGGGTGCTCCTGCGTAGCGGTCCACGGCGTGAACCTCGAGCCCCAAGTTCTGAAAGGCTATTACCAACTGCTTGCCCAGCTCGCCCGCCCCGAGGAGCAGCACCTTGGTGGCGCTTCCTGTTAAGGGGGTTCCGATCTGGCCTGCGATGTCCCCTACGGTAGTCATTCTCGAATTATCGCACACATTTGACGCCGTGCTGCTTGGCGACGTCCCCCTGTTTCCCCACAACCACCCAAACTCACCGCACCCCACGACGACACAGTGACCCGGGCTTCGGCCCAGGGCAGGATCACCAAAGCCCCCTTCACCCACCGCAGGGAAACAGTGGGAAAGGGGGCCTGGTGCTACAGACTGACCTTCTAGCGTGTCAGCCGGCCACTCGGGCCGACTGGCCCTCGGTTATCGCGGTCTTCCTCTTACTTGGAGGAACCCTCGCCAGCACCCGGTGCACAAGCATCAGCCAACATGCCGATAGCCAAAGCACCAGCAGCAATCAGAGCCACAGCACCAGCAGCCTGCTGGTAATCAGCACCGAAGCGCTTCAGCTGAGCATTAATACCATTGACCTGGTCAGCCAACGGGCCGTTGAACAGACCAGCCTGCTGCTGCAGACGGGTATTCAGATCCTGAATCTGCTTGTTAATCGGAGCAACAAACTCCGACAGACCCGGAATATTCATCTGGGAAGCCAGACCAACCGGAATCAGGAACAGCAGCGGAATACCAATACCCAGGCCGGTGTTGATGCAACGCTCAGACAGGTTGGAAGAACCAGTCCAATCCGCGGAACCATCCGGCGTACCCGGCTTCGAATCGCCAGTGACGATACGCGAAGCCTCGTTGCCGTCCTTATCCTTGGCAACAATCTTGTCGCCAGTCTTCAGCTCCTTGTCAACAACGACCTTCCACTTACCGTCATCGCCAACCTTGACAGTCTTCTCGGTCTTCTTGCCGTCCTTGTCCGTGACAGTAACGGTGATATCGGTACCAGGCTTAGCGGTACCAGTGATCTCCTTGTCACCGTCCTTAGCCGGATCAATGGTCGGCTTGATGACCTCCGGAGTCTCAGACGGATCGTCCTTACCCGGCTTATTCGGGTCAATCGGCCAGGTCGGTCCCGGAATAATCGGGCTCTTAGGCTTCTCAACCTCAACGACTACGCGGTCAATCTCGTTGCCGTCCTTGTCCTTGACAATAACGACGACCTTGTCACCAGGCTTAGCGTCCTTATCGATGTCGACAATCAGGTTGCCTTCGTCATCGATTTCAGCCTTACCCGGCCCCTCGGTCTCAACAGTGGTGCCGTCCGGCACCTTGCCACCATCGTTCGGGATCTCAACCTTGTCGCCAGGCTTACCGAAGTCATCCTTCCAGTCAGGCTTCTTGTCCCCAGGAGCAGGAGCGTCCGGCTTCTCAACCTCAACAACGACACGGTCAATCTCCTTGCCGTCCTTGTCCTTAACAATAACGACGACCTTGTCACCAGGCTTAGCGTCCTTATCGATGTCGACAATCAGGTTGCCTTCGTCATCGATTTCAGCCTTACCCGGCCCCTCGGTCTCAACAGTGGTGCCGTCCGGCACCTTGCCACCATCGTTCGGGATCTCAACCTTGTCGCCAGGCTTACCCTTATCATCCGTCCAATCCGGCTTCTCAGCAGGAGCAGGGGGCTCGGTAACAGTCACGGTCGACTCGTCGATCGTGTTGCCTTCCGGATCCTTCACCTCGACGACAACCTTGTCACCAGGCTTAGCATCCTTATCGATGTCGACAACCAGGTTGCCATTCTCATCGAGTTCAGCCTTACCCGGACCCTCTACCTCAACCGTAGAGTCTTCCGGAACATTGCCACCTTCGTTCGGCACAGTAACCTGGCCACCCGGCTCACCTTCACCATCGCCCCATTCTGGCTTCGCCTCAGGGTCAGTGACAGTCACCGTGACATCAACCTTGTCGGTGCTGCCATCCGGGTAGGTCACGGTCACAGGAACCGTGATCTTGTCACCAGGAGTTGCATCCGCAGGAATCTGAACCCTCAGCGATCCATCTTCAGCAACCTCCACACCGTCCTCATCGGTGATGAACTTCGTACCTTCCGGAACCGTAACAGTGTCGCCGTCCTTGTTGGTGAACTTCGGAGCATCAACCGGAGCGGTGGTACCAGGCTTACCAGCACCATCGTTGTACTTCGGCTCGAGCTCATCAGCCTGCTTGGTATCAGGCTGCTCCGGAGCATCTGGCTCTTCAACCGTGACAGTGACGTCAACGGTGTCCTTAGAACCATCCGGGTAGGTCACCTCAACCGGAACAGTGATCTTGTCACCAGGGGTGGCATCCTCAGGAACCGGAACGGTGATCTCACCAGTGTTCTCATCAACGGTCACACCCTCAGGAGCATCGTCACCAGGCTTGAAGGTGGTGCCGTCAGGAGCCTCAGTCGGATTCTTGTCCTTGTCCTTAAACTCAGGAGCAGGAACAGTCACGTTCTCACCAGGCTCACCGGCGCCATCCTCATATTCAGGCTCAACCGTAGCTGCAGTGGTGTCCTCACCAGGACCGATCGGCGTCAGCGGACGCTCGTTCTTATCCTTCGGATTAGTGTCCTTATCGATCTCTTCCTGATCCGGAACACCGTCACCATCATCGTCTTCGTCCTCGGTGTCAGGCGTGCCGTCACCATCGGTGTCCAGCTCGAACTTCGCCTTAACATCATCGGTGGACTCGTCCGGGTAGGTCACCGTAACCGGAACCTCGAACTCCTCAACAGTATCCTTGTTGAGCTTCTCCGGATCCGCCGTCACAGTCACAACACCAGTGGACTCATCAATCTCGACGGTGTAGCCCTCAGGAGCAGTGAAGCCGTCAGCGATCTTGAACGTCGACCCCGAAGGAGCATCAACCTTCTCCTCCGTCGGCTTACCGTCCTCGTCCTCCTTCACAAAGACCGGCTCAGACTTCGTTTCCTTACCCGGAACAACCAACGTGTCCTCATAGGACGGCTCAACCGTAGCTGCAGTGGTGTCACCCGCTACCTTGAAGGTTGCGTCAGCGCGAGCAACAACACGACCCTGGGTCTTCGGGTTGCCGGACTCGTCCTTGACAGGGTCGCCGTTCTCATCGAGAACTGGAACCTGCAGAGCCTCATCACGCATCACAACTGGGAAGTTGAACGACTTGCCAGCCTGCTCAGCATTCGGGGTGAACGTCACAACACCGGTCTTCTCGTCCACAGAGACCTGATCTTCAGTGACACCCTCAGGCAGTTTGCCGAGCTCGAACTTGGCCTTCTCAGGCTTCGTCTCCACGCCATCGGAAGCTGGGTTGTCGAACTTCGGCTCAGAGGTAGCCTCTTCCTTGACCTTGGCATCGACTGAGTCGTACTCGAGGTAATCAGTCGTAACTGCGAACGCGTCCATTGCCAGAACCAGATCGTTCTTCGAATCCGGCTCACCGGCAGTGGCCTTCAGACGAGCGGTAAAGGTGTCACCAGTCTTAGCGTCCTTTGGAACCTCGAACTCACAGCTCGGAATCTTACTTGCGGAGTCAGCCTTAGCGGGGGCACACGTCTTAACGACATTGCCGTCCTTGTCGTACCATTCGATGTAGTAGCTCAGGTTATCCGAGAGCGGAAGGCCTGCAGTATCGGTCTGAACCTTGTCTCCGATCTTGGCCCAGTTATCGGTGGTGTTCTTATCCACCACATCGAACTTCAGCGCCTGCGGAGCAAGCGCGATGTTCCAACCGGTGTAGCCGTCAACGGTGGGCTCGATGAACGTGGAGTCACCACCGAAGAGCTGCGCGTTAGCACCACCGCTACTGGGCCCAGCCCAGTTACCTAGAGCCCATGGGTACAAGGTGCCGATGTTGTCCGGCAGCGGGTTACCGTCCTTGTCATAGATGCTGATGTAGCTCCAGTCCATGTTGACGTGCTTGGAGTTCTTGTTGCCGTTGAGCCAGGAACCCTCCTCCCACGACCCAGCCAACTTGTGCAGCTTGTCAGCATCCGGGTTAATGCCACCACCGGTGCCGGTGTGGTTATTGCCGTACAGGCCCTTCCACTTCAGCGCGAAACGACCATCAGCACCAGTGGTGGTCGTAACTGTCTCGGCAATCCAGCCTTCAGGGTCTGCCGCTACCTGCTCGTTGATCCATTTCTGCAGACCCGCTTCGTCAGCGGTAGTCCAGTCGCGGCCGCGCAGCGTCTTGCCTGCGAAGTTGCTCTTTACGTGTTCCTCGATCTTGGTCACAGCCTCATCGTTGAGGTAAGAGCCAACAACCTTCATACCAGGTGCAGGAAGGTCCTTACTATTAAATGCACTGATAGTGTTGTGGTTTAAACCCCCCAGCAACACATGCAGGTTCCAGAACGCCCGACCAGCGTAAGTGCCATTGTTACTGGCCTTGCCGACACTTTCTGCCCACTTTTCCTCTGGCAGGTGCTGCGGCAGCTTGTCCTTCTGCGCATACTGGATGGTCATCTCCGAGACCTTGTTACCACCCCACGGGCCGTCCCCTTGCGAAGTCGGGGTCGCCACATCACCAATGGCTGGGAAAATACCCGCAGCCGGCTGGTGCACCAGACGGTACTTATCCGTCATGTCTTCCGGAAGCTCCGTCCACACGCGAATCTTCTCACGCTTGTGGTCGCGCTGCGGGACCGTCTCACCGACCGAAGCATCAGCCTCAAACTTACGCTGCACGCCCTTAGCATCGGTGTACGGAGCCATCTTGATGGTGAAGTTACCGTTGGCATCACTCTCGGTGTAGTACACCGGAGACGAGTGCTGAGTGTTCTCACCTTCGTACCACTGGGCGTAGACCTTGACACCCTTCAGCGCCTTACCAGAGGCCTGGACGTTACCAAAACCAACCTTGGCTTCTACGATTTCCTTCACGGAACCGGAGATAGTGCCTTTCTGGTCTGCCTTGCCCGGCGAGTAGATGGCCTCGTGAGAACCTGCTGCCGGAGCGTCTGCAGCGGGCTGATTCTCCTGTACATTGGCAACCGCAGCGAACGGGGATGCTGGAGTTACTGCGTGAACGAAGGGGCCCACCATAGCAATAGAGAGCGCCGCAGCAGCAATGGTAGTGCCGCGACGGCGTACAGCAGTACGCTTGATTTCCTTCTTGTTCATACCAAGAAGTCCTTTCCTTAAGTCTTGAAAGAGTGATCACGCTAGGGACACGTGACCGCGCAAGGGGTAAAACCGGCTTACGCAACCGAGAGCAGCTCATTTCTGTCACCTTGGACGAAGGTCAGAGGTTCCAAGGATCTATGAACAAACTCGTGTCTAATGTTAACTTCGTCCACAAATTAAAGAAACCGTACGGATTCCTGAAAATTTCATGACTGCAAACTTTTTGCCACTAACAACGCGGAGCATATGTTTGACCTGCTCTTTTTGGCATGGTTGCGACACGCGGATGAGATTGTTAAATAGCTCACATCGTCACTTTGGTAACATTTGCCCCAGGAATGCACTCCTAACGGGGGTGTTTTATACAGGGCTGTGTCAGGTGGGGCTGCGGGAGGCGTCGCCAAGCAGGGCGTATTGAACGCACAAATGTAGACACAGAAACACAAACCGCCCCGCTCTCCCCGCATCGTGCATATCGACAATTGTGTCCACGATGCTGTGGGAGAAACGGGGCGGTGGTTGTTGCGCTGTTTCTACGGGCCGCCGTCGCTGCTAGACGGTTCCTAAGGTTGGTTTATCTTGGACCGGCCTGCGCCTTACTGGTCTTGCATGACATCGTGGCGCACGATGGTCTGGTCGCGGCCGGGGCCTACACCGATGTAGGAGATGCGGCAGCCGGAGAGTTCCTCCAGACGCAGGACATAGTCCTGAGCCTTCTGTGGGAGCTCCTCAAAGGTCTGGCAGTTAGTGATGTCCTCATCCCAGGCCGGCATGGTCTCAAAGATGGGCTCGGCGTGGTGGAACTCGGACTGGGTCAGCGGCATCTCGTCGTAGCGCTTGCCGTCAACGTCATAGGCCACACAGATGGGGATTTCACCGATGCCGGTGAGCACGTCCAGCTTGGTCAGGAAGTAGTCCGTGAAGCCGTTGACACGGGTGGCGTAGCGGGCAATGACGGAGTCATACCAACCGCAGCGGCGCTTGCGGCCGGTGTTGACGCCGATTTCGCCGCCGGTGGTCTGCAGATACTCGCCCCACTTATCGAAAAGCTCCGTGGGGAACGGACCCGCACCGACGCGGGTGGTGTAGGCCTTGATGATGCCCAGGGAGGTAGTAATGCGCGTCGGACCAATGCCGGAGCCCACAGCAGCGCCACCGGCAGTCGGGTTCGAGGAGGTCACGAACGGGTAGGTGCCGTGGTCAACGTCCAGCATGGTGGCCTGGCCGCCTTCCATGAGGACGTGCTTGCCCTCATCCAGCGCCTGGTTCAGCTCCAGCTCGGCCTCAATAACCATCGGGCGCAGGCGCTCGCGGTAGCTCAGGAAGTACTCCACAACCTGCTCCGGCTCGATGGCCTTGCGGTTGTACATCTTCACCAGCATCTGGTTCTTAATGTCCAAGGCGGACTCGACCTTCTGGCGCAGGATGGACTCATCGAAGATGTCCTGCACGCGGATACCGATGCGGGCGACCTTGTCGGCATAAGCCGGGCCGATACCGCGGCCGGTGGTGCCGATGGCGCGCTTGCCCAGGAAGCGCTCCTGCACGCGGTCAAGCGTCTGGTGGTAGGGCGCCACGAGGTGCGCATTGGCGGAAATCTTCAGGCGCGAAGCGTTAGCGCCGCGGGCTTCGAGGCCATCAATCTCATCGAAGAGGGCCTCCAGGTTAATCACCACGCCGTTGCCCAGGACCGGGGTGGCGTTTTCAGAAAGAATGCCGGCGGGAAGGAGCTTCAGCTCGTACTTCTCGCCGCCGACCACGACGGTGTGGCCGGCATTGTTACCGCCGTTGGGCTTCACTACGTAATCGACTTTGCCGCCGAGGATGTCGGTAGCCTTGCCCTTGCCTTCATCGCCCCACTGGGCGCCGACGATGACGATCGCTGCCATGTTTGGTGTCACTTCCTATTTATTGAAGTCAAATACGCACCTACTTTACCCGCCGCAGCGGTGCAGCGGTGAGTTTGTGACAAGCTCGTCAGGAATTGATGCGCCGGCACCTTCGTGGAGAGGTTCGTCCCGAACCTCGTTCAAGTCCAACTACGCGATTTCGGTGTTTGAGTTGGCACCGTCGCCCTTGTCTTTCTCTTCGATGAAGATGGTGTCATTGGTGAACATCAGCCTCGAATTGTTTGGGGTGCTGATAATGATCCCATCGTCAACGACAGCGATTTGAGCTTCAATGTCATCGATGCCGATTCGGTAGAGACCGTTGCTATCGATCTTCTTGCCGTCAGTTGGGAGGTTGTCGACACCACCCTGGCTGTACCTGGTTTCACCCTCCAGCGGTAGGAGGCTCACCACATCGAATTCCATATCTTCCGGCAGGTTGGTCTTATCGCTCTTGATAACCCAGGCTCCGCCACCGCCGTGTGCGCAGTCAATGGATTTTTCATTCGCATCGATACCGCACACCAAGTTCCAACCGTCGGCGGAAATATCGAACAGCGTTTCACCGCGGAGGTCTTCTTCATCCTTGGCCAGGTCCGCGGAGTCGGTGAGCTCTGACTTTACGTCAATGAAGAATATGTCCGAGTTCACACCGTCAAAGGAGTTCTCCATCGAAGGTGCCTCAGTGCCTGGGCGCTTGTACACCTTTCCTTCGACGCCGACAATGTCTCCTTCAGTCTTGGACTCATAGGTGTAACCCTCTCCATCCTCAGTGACCTCAAATGAGGAGGACGTGATGTACAGGGCATTCTCGTCGTAGACCCTGCCGTTGACGAAGAAGACGGGAACCTTCACGGGTTCGCCATCGAACTTGCCCTCCAACACCACGTAGCTGAGGAACTTGCAGGGGTCATACTCGTCTTCGCCGATGGTGAGGTCCTCAAATTTCTCGGTGGAGCCTTTCACGTAGGCTTCCTTGTTATCAAGGACCTTGCCAAGGTCGGTGTCCTCGAGCTCCTTCTTTTCTTCGCAGTTAGGGTGCGTGCTGGAGGAGGAAGTGCTGCTCGGTGTCGACGATGTCGTCGCGCTGGCCTTCGTAGAACTAGTCACGGACGCGGCGGCGGCCTCGGTGAAGGCGGGTTCCTCGGCTTCCGTCTGTGAACCCCCGCCGAAACTGCACGAACTCACCAACAGTCCAGCGGCGGATACAAGCGCAAGGGTTGCCATACGGGTGGACACGGTGAATACCTCCAGCTATCAGACAAAGAAAAAGTTAAGTGTTAAGAAGTTGAGAGTTGCTTTGGAGTTAAGCGTTGTAATGGAGCCTACCTAGCAGATGTGACGTGCACTACTTAGTTTCTGGAAGCGCCGTTGGTTGAGCGGCGCTGGCGCTCCTTTTTCGCGAACCTCTTCTCACGCTTCTATGCTTCTTGTATGATCTGTGCGCTTGTAGACTGCGGCGGCCATCTCACTGAGGCCCATACCGATGCCCTCGCTGAGGCTCAACAGAGCGGAATCCGCGTTGAGCACTTCCGCGTCGCCTCGGTCCCCAGCCGGCAGGAGCTGAAGGCTATTGATGCGCTGGCCAGGGACATCCTTCCGGAGGACCCCACTCCATCGCTGGATAAGATTGCCGCGCAACCGGACGTGAGTCACCTCGGCGAGCCGGGCCCAGCACCCCAAAAGCAGTACTTGCGCGAGCCTTTGCGCATCGTGGTTATTGGCAGCGACGCCGCACTCAGCGCGGTGTTGACCCGCATGATGCGGGCGGATTACCTGTGGGCCGAGGTTGGGTATGTCCCCACCGGGGAGCATTCCACAGCGGCGATGAATTGGGGCCTGAAATCGAGCGGAGCGGGTCAGGAGCGCCAGGGGCCCGGCAACCAGGGAGCAGTAATGGAGGAAGCACTCTCCTTTGCCATGACCGCGCCCGTCAAGCCGGTGCCGCTCATCCGTAATGACGCGGGCCTCGCCGTGGCGGGTTCGGCAACGATTGCGGAATGGTCGAATGAGGAGATCACGGGGGAGATCATCGTCGACGATGCCGTGCTGCTGCGCGCAGATCGTGAGAAGGATGTCTTCGGGGCAAAGCTCGTACCAATGACGGATGCGCCGGGCATCGTGGCGGCGAAGGCAGTGACGAGCTTTGAGGCGGAGGCTGCACCGCGCCGTGGGCTGTTCGTCCGCCTGCGCAAGCCTGCACAGCCTGGACAACTCGACCCGGCCAGCGTCGTGCAGGGCCGGGCGGTGCAGGCAGGAGGGCCGTCGCTCAGCGTCAGCGTCGATGGAGTCCGCGCTAAGCGGCCGGTCAAGCGCGTGACGTTCTACCGCCACCTGCGGGACCTGCAGATCGTGCGGCCCTAGCCTGTATCCCTAGCCTGTATCAGCTGCCCTAGACCAGCCTTAGTTTTCCTCCCAGACCTCCGGCGGGTAGGCCGGGTGCTTGGATGTGGGCACGAGTTGTGCCACGGCCGACTCCCGCGACATGCCACACACCATGAGAAGGTCCACGATGATGGAGCGCGTCTGGGCGAGCACGGCATAAGCGGAGAGGACTGCCTCCTCGCCGGCAACGTCCATCGAGCAGCGCGCACCCAGCTGGCGTAGGCGTTTGACGATGTCCGGGATGGCATGCGCCTCATCCACGCGGCGCTCACGCGCTGTTTGGTGAGTGTAGAGATCGGATAGCTCCATCGTGATTTCAGCGAGTTCGTCGATGATCTCAACTTGCTCGGGCGTGGCCTGGTCGCCGTCCTCGGAGAGAACAAGCGCACGGCGGGAGAGCACGCGGGTGCCGCGGACCACGTTGTCAACAGGCGTGAGGATGCGTTCCAAGGAGCGAACCGTGCGCTGTGAGCTCCACAGGAACGGTGACAGGCGTGCGGTTTCCGCACCGCCCTTGGTGGCGTTGAGCATGTTGTTGATGTCATCCTGCGTGCCGCGCACCGCGTCGCGTGCTTCCGTGATGGTCTCAGGATCGTTTTCTTCCAGCCCCTTGGCCACGTCGGAGAGGACCAAGGAGGTAATGCCCAGGACCTTCGAGACTTCCGAGCGCCCCGCGCGCAAGGGCGAGGAAGGAATCAGCACGATCATCGTGAGGCCAATGACCGCGCCGATAATGGCGTCAATGGCACGGGAGATGCCGCCCATTTCTTCCGGGGGAAGAATGGTGGCGATGAGGATGGCGGCAATGACGATTTGATTGCTCACCAGCTGCGAACTAGTGAAGAAAGAACCGATAATCAGGGCCAACCCGATGATGATGGTCATGTGGATGGGTCCGGTCCCGAGGGTGTCGACAAGCAGCGTGCCCACCAAGACTCCTACAACACCGCCGAGGGCCATGTCCACGGCGCGCTTGAGCCGGTCCCTGCCCGATAGTCCGAGGATGATGATGACGGCCATCGGGGCAAAGAAAGGCTGCGCATGGCCGAAGAAATCGTGCGCAACATAGAAGGCCAAACCCGCGCCTATCGTGCACTGAAGCATGAACACGAGCCGGTTGCGGATGCGTGTCAGGCGCGCCTTGAGGGACTTATCCACCAACCGCAGCTGCTCGCGGGTGGTCTTGCGAACACGCTTGACGGTACTCGACGAACTCGACGATGACTCTTGCGCTTCCATGACTCCGGTATTTTACGCGTTCTGGCGGCGGGTTTGGACGAACAAAGCCACCCCTCATGGGCGAGGGGTGGCTTGTTGGCATCCGGTTGGTGTGGGTTTACTTGGACACGGTCTTGCCCACGGAGTGCAGGTCCTGGCAGGCCTCAACCACGCGGTCAGCCATACCCTGCTCAGCCTTCTTGAGGTAGGAGCGCGGGTCGTAGACCTTCTTGTTGCCAACCTCGCCGTCGATCTTGAAGACGCCGTCGTAGTTAGCGAACATGTGGCGTGCAACCGGGTTGGTGAAGGCGTACTGGGTATCGGTGTCAACGTTCATCTTGATGACGCCGTAGCGCAGTGCCTCCTCGATCTTCTCCTTCTCGGAGCCGGAGCCACCGTGGAAGACGAAGTCGAAGGGCTGGGAGCCTTCCTCCAGGCCAAGCTTCTTCACGGCAACCTTCTGGCCCTCGTCGAGGACCTCCGGGCGCAGCTTCACGTTGCCCGGCTTGTACACGCCGTGGACGTTGCCGAAGGTAGCGGCCAGCAGGTAGCGACCCTTCTCACCGGTACCGAGGGCATCGACGGTCTTCTCAAAGTCCTCCGGGGAGGTGTAGAGGTTAGCGCCGGCCTTAGCCTCAACGCCATCCTCTTCGCCGCCGACGACGCCAATCTCAACCTCAAGGATGATGTTGGCGTTGTGGGCCTTCTCGAGGAGCTCCTGTGCGATCACGAGGTTCTCATCGATCGGGATAGCGGAGCCATCCCACATGTGGGACTGGAAGAGCGGCAGCTCGCCGCGGTCAACGCGCTCCTGGGAGAAGGCGATCAGCGGGCGCACGTACTCATCCAGAACTTCCTTCTGGCAGTGGTCAGTGTGCAACGCAACGTTAATGCCGTAGTGCTTAGCAGCCTCATGAGCGAAGGCAGCCAGTGCCTTGGCGCCGGCAACCTTGTTCTTCACGGACAGGCCGGAACCGAACTCGGCGCCGCCGGTGGAGAACTGGATGATGCCGTCGGACTCAGCCTCGGCGAAGCCGCGGAGTGCGGCGTTGATGGTTTCGGAGGAGGTGCAGTTAATTGCCGGGAATGCGAAGCCGCCCTTCTTGGCGGTATCCAGCATCTGGTTATAAACCTCAGGGGTTGCAATAGGCATGAAATTCCATCCTTTGGAGTTGCTGTGCAGTAAGCCGTGCCGTCCCACGTCCAGCGAAACAACACGTTCCAACATCCAAGTATGCCTGTAGTTGTGGTTTTCCGCCGCGAGATGCGATGTGACCTCACTTAAACACCGCTCCGCATGGGCAGGAATCCTCCAATCACCTGGGGAAACGCTGCTATTTCTTGGATTCTGACTTGTACTTCACAATCCGGGTGCAGGCCTCCAACAACATCCAACCGGACAACTGAACGGACAAATCGCGCTCAGCCACGCGGATAATTCCCATCTTCTGGCTCAGCGAAGAGGGCCCAAAACCGTAGTTGTGGGGAAGCTTGGCGTCCGCGGTCCAGTCGGAGCCGAAGATGGGCAAGCCATCCACCTCCAGGCGGTGTTCCCACACTGATTCCGCCGAGGCCGTCACGAGGCGAGCGGCCAGCTTCTTGGTTGCGCGGTTGGCCGGTGAATCGCCCGGCAGGCGCACCGCTACGTCCGCCAGGTAGCGGGCGAGGATGCCCTTGAACAGGCCGCCGTCGCCGTCGCCAGTCTGCCAATCAATGACACCCGTATATGTTGCCATTCCCGTCGCCACCGCCTGGACGAGGCCGCGGATCCGGGTGGTGTAATCCATCATGTCCGCGGCGAGCTCGGCCTCATGAATGGTGTCGATGTCCTCCACGGAGCGCAGGCCCGTCTGCTTCCGCAGCGCCAGCACAATCTCCAAGCAAGCACCGAGCACCACGCCCTGGCAGTAGGGGTGAATGTTGCGGACGACTTCCTGCCCATCCATGCGCATGCGGATGCCGTCCATGACGAAGCCATCGTCATCGATCAGGTGGTCGTAGATCCAATCCACGATGTGGCGGGCCTCATCCACGCGCCCCATGCGGGCGAGCATGATAGCGCCCGGCCCGTTGGAGGGAACGTTGAGGAAGGTCTCGCCTTCGCGCCACGGCAGCACGCCCACTTGGGAATCGATGCCATCGCGGATGTTGTGCTGCAGGGCGCCCAGCTTCTTGTAGGGGCGCTGCTTCTTCAGCTCACCGGCACGGGAAATAGCCAGGGCCATCCAGGCCTTGTCGTCGTAGTAACGGTTCTTCGTCAGCGCGCGGAGGTTGCGCACGTGGATGCCGCGGATGGTATCGGAAATGCGCGCGCGGCGGGCCTTGGTGTTCTTGCGCAAGGCGGCGTCGACAAGACAGTCCAAATAGTGCGCCTGCCACCAATAATGCCAGTGCACAAAGAGCGATTCCTTGGTGGTGGGCGGCCAACTCACCACGGCAAGGTTGGTACGGGGCAAGCCCCACACGGCTTGCGCGTGGCGCTCATTGATGGCTGTCTCCGCGAGGTCAGCGCGGTGGGACCATTTCTCTAACACTGTTGTCTCATCATTCTTAAATGTGAATTCGTTACCTAGATGTAAACACAGTGCGCGGGATCTCACCAAGCTTTTGATAAATCGGCGTGCTGTCGAATCCATGCATGCATGGCGATGCCTGCGGCCACGCCCGCGTTGATGGAGCGAGTCGAACCAAATTGCGCGATGGAACAGGTCATCAGCGCCGCATCTTGTGCCTCCGGGCTCACCCCCGGCCCCTCCTGTCCGAAGAGGAGCAGGCAGCGCTCGGGCAACTCCGCGGTCTCCAGTGGAACGCACCCGGGGGTGTTATCGATGGCCACGACGGTTAAGCCTTGGTCGGCAGCCCAGGCCATCAGATCGCTGACGTTCGCGTGGTGCATGAGGTGCTGGTACCTGTCGGTCACCATGGCGCCGCGCCGGTTCCAGCGGCGCCGGCCCACGATGTGGACGGTGTCGACGGCAAAGGCGTTGGCGGTGCGCACCACGGTGCCAATGTTGGAATCGTTCTCGAAGTTCTCGATGGCGATGTGCAGGGCATGCCGGCGCTTATCGATGTCCTCCCGGATCGCCTCGCGCGTCCAGTAACGGTAGGCGTCGACGACGTTGCGACGATCCCCTTCCGCGAGCAGCTCGGGATCGTATTTCTCCGCCTCCGGGCCCTGCGGGAGCGAGCCCTCCCAGGGGCCGACGCCGTGGCGGCCCTCATTCCATTCGGTGGGACCTTTAGCCTCCGCCTCTTCCTCGGGCTTAGGCAAGGCCGAGGTCCTCCAGGCCCAGCAGGTAACGGTATTCCAAGCCCTCGGCGGCGATAGCTGCGCCGGCGTCGGTGTTGCGGTCCACCACGGTGGCCACGCCGACGACCTCGGCACCTGCCTTGCGCAGCGCCTTCACAGCGGTCAGTGGGGAGTTACCGGTCGTGGTGGTGTCCTCCACAACGAGCACCTTTTGCCCCTCGACGTTGAAGCCTTCGATCTGGCGCTGCATACCGTGCTTCTTGGCTTCCTTGCGGACAACGAAGGCGTCAATGTCGCGGCCATCGGCGTGCATGATGGCCAACCCGACCGGGTCCGCACCCATGGTCAGGCCACCGGCGGCGGCGTAGTCCCAGTCGGCGGTGAGCTCGCGGAGCAGCGAGCCGATGAGGCGCGAGGCTTCGTGCTGCAGGGTGGCGCGGCGCAGGTCCACGTAGTAGTCGGCCTCCTTGCCGGAGGACAGCGTGACCTTGCCGTGGACGACGGCCAGCTCCTTCACCAGCTCTGCTAGGCGTTGCTTCTTCTGCTGATCCAGGCTCATCGCTCGCTCCTTAAAGTCTGTGACTTTCTCGTCTTTAAAAATCCGCTCTGTAGTTTACCCTCTTCCCCGCGGGTGGCCGCCACATCCAGGGTTGCTGGCACACCGAGGGCTGTTGGGAGTTGCTGTTAGTCGAAGATGGACGAGCCGCCGTCGAAACGGCGCGGCAGGCGGGCCTGGTTGTCCTCCGGGGTGGGGTGTTCGCGGCCATCGGCAATCGCATCCACTTCATCCGCACCCAGGCTGGAGTGGTCAATGGTGCCGCGCGCCTCGCTGGTGCTGCGGCTCGGCATGACAACCGGTTCGGTGGGGCGCTGGATGGTGGGTGCGTCGAGAGAATCATCGCGGTCCGGGACTGCAGTAGGCCCGGTAGGTTCGGGCTGCGGGGGCTGCGGGATGTCGCGGCTCGGGTCGAGTTCATCGACGCGCAGGACCTGCGTTGCCTCAGAGCGCGGCGGAAGGACACGGGCGGCATCAGCCAGCAGGGCTAGCGGTTCCAGCAACTCTTCCCACTCCGCGCTGCGGGCGTGCTTGGTGGTTTGGGCAAGCACCCACTCCCCTTCCATCCACACGGCGGTCACGGCGGCGGGTAGGCGGTGTAGCGCCGCACTGACGCGGGGATCGATAAGACGCTGGCCCACGCCGGCATCGGAGGCGAAGGCCTCAAATCCTTCCTCCTCACGCACGTACACGAGATCCTCGGACGAGTTGTCCACTGTCTCCCCTGCCCGGCGGAAATCCACCACGATGTCGGAGGCCGCGCCGGTGCGCATGGCCATGACCGGGATCGTGCCTATATCGAAAAGGAGGGTCTCGTGGTTGCGGAAGTTTCCGGCCACGATGTCCCGGGGCTCCTGGCCGCGGGCGGCCGCGCCGCGGCTCCACTCATCGGCCAGGTAAGAATCATGCTTGGCGTACTCCCAGCCGCGCTGCTGGCCAAAGGCCTTGCGCTCGCGGCGGGCGCTGCCCGGCACGAAGTACTTGGCGCGCTCTGCACGCTCCGCAAAGCTGCGCGCTGCAGCCTGCGGTTCGGTGAGTTCGTTCGACTCTGCGGTGAGTTCCTCGGGTTCTTCGGGCTCGTTGGGCTCAGCAACGGGTTCGTCGGAAGGTTCGACGTTGTGCTCGGCAACGGGTTCCGGCTCTGCGGTGAGCTCGGGCTCCGGGGTGGAGGCAACCGGCTTGGCGTCGACTGCCGCGTTGTCAGCCGTATCGGTAGCAGCGTCGTCAGCCGTATCGGCAGCGGCGTTGTCAGCGGGGTCGCCGGCGGAGAGAGCGGTGCGCTGGCGCTGGTCCAGCCAGAGCACGATGAGACCAGCCACGAGCGCGACGGCGGCGAGGGATAAGAGTACGAAAGGCATCACTGATCGACTCTAATCGCCCGGCGCGCCCGATCCGCGCTGACGCGCTGGTCACGCACAGGTTTGGGCGCGCACAACTGGGCGGCGGGTGCGGGTGCTAAACGTGCTCGCGGTCGCCGCGTTCCACCGGGTTCTTCGGGTTGGCTGACCACTGCGACCAGCCACCCACGAAGTGGCGCAGGCCGGTAAAGCCGACGTATTCCAGCACGGCGATGGTGAGCGCGGAGTGGTTGCCGGAGCCGGAGTAGATGATGGCGCCGTCCACGTTTTCCTTGGTCACGCCGTGGTCGTCGAGGATCTCCAAGATCTCCTCCTTGGACTTCCACACGGTGATGTCTTCCGTGTGGAAGAGGCGCTCCGGAAGGTTAACCGCGCCCGGGATGTGGCCGGCCTTCAAGTCGAGGTTCTCGCGGCGGCCGGCGAAGCGGTTGCGCGTGCGAACGTCGAGAAGCAGGCCCTGATGCTCCTTGACCTCATCGATGGTGACCGTGGGCATCGAGCCCGTCGTCACTTTAAAATCCGAGGGCATGCCCAAGTTGCCGGGGCCGGTGAGGGTGGGCAGCGACTGGGCGCGCCAGTTGGACAGGCCACCGTCGAGGATGCGGACGTTGCGGATGCCGACCCAGCGCAGTGTCCACCACGCACGGCCGGCGAAGAGGCCGCGGCCTTCGTCGTAAACAACGACCTCGCTGTCTTCATCTAGGCCCCAATGATCGATCCACTCTTGAATCTTCTCAGGCTTTGGGAGGGGGTTGCGCCCGGCCTTGGAGCCGGGCAGGCCCACGAAGGCAGAGGCAGCGTCCGCGTACTGGGCGGTCGGAATGTGCAGGGAGGAAAATTGATTGAAGGCCTCGCCTTCCCCTGGAGCCCAGAGGGAGGCAAGGATGGTTGTCTTGTCACCGCGGTAAATCTTCTCACTCAACTCGTGAGGGGAGATCAAAATGCTCATGCCCCTAGATGATAGGGGCATGAGTGGGTGCTGGCGACCGTTGAGCGCCATTGGCGCTCAACGATTGAAGCGGTTTAGTCGGTGCGGGCAGCTAGCTCGAGGCGCTCGCCACCGTCGGCCACGTCGACGTGCACGGTATCGCCGTCCACGATGTCACCGGCCAGCAACTTCTTGGCCAGCTGGTCACCGATGGCCTGCTGGATCAGGCGGCGCAGCGGGCGGGCACCGTAGGCCGGGTCATAGCCGCGCTCGGCCAGCCACAGCTTGGCGGCGTCGGAGACCTGCAGCGTCAGGCGGCGGCTGGACAGGCGCTCGGCCAAGCCCTTGAGCTGGATGTCCACGATTCCGGAGAGCAGATCCGAGGTCAGCGGCTCAAACATCACCACATCATCAAGACGGTTGATGAACTCCGGCTTGAAGCTACGCTTGACCGCCTCCATGACCTCCTCCTTGGTGCCGCCGGCACCCAAGTTCGAGGTCAGGATGATGACCGTGTTGCGGAAGTCCACGGTACGGCCCTGGCCATCGGTCAGGCGGCCTTCATCGAGCACCTGGAGCAGCACGTCGAAGACGTCCGGGTGGGCCTTCTCGACTTCGTCGAAAAGCACCAGCGTGTAGGGGCGGCGGCGCACTGCCTCCGTGAGCTGGCCGCCGGCATCGTAGCCCACGTATCCCGGAGGGGCACCGACAAGGCGGGCGACGGAGTGCTTCTCACCGAACTCGGACATGTCGATGCGAACCATCGCGGATTCATCGTCAAAGAGGAAGTCCGCCAGAGCCTTCGCCAGCTCCGTCTTACCCACGCCCGTCGGCCCCAGGAAGAGGAAGGAACCGGTCGGGCGGTTCGGGTCAGCCACACCGGCGCGGGCGCGGCGCACGGCATCGGAGACCGCGGTGACGGCCTCCTTCTGGCCCACCACACGCTCACCCAGCACGGACTCCATGTTGAGCAGCTTCTCGGTCTCTCCCTGCAGCATCTTGCCGGCCGGGATGCCGGTCCAGGCGGAGACGACCTCCGCGATGGTGTCCGGGGTGACTTCCTCGCTGAGCATGGTGTTGTGCTGCTGCGCGGCCTTCTCCTCGGCGGCAGCCAGGTCCTTCTCCAGCGGCGGGATCTTGCCGTAGTTGATCTCGGAGGCCAGGGCTAGGTCACCATCGCGCTCCGCAATCTCTGCCTGACGGCGCAGATCCTCCAGCTGTTCCTTGATGGTCTGCACGTCATCGATGGCCTTCTTCTCATTGGCCCAGCGGGCCTTGAGTTCACCGAGCTTTTCGCGCTCATCCGCCAGCTCCTGTTGAAGGGCGGTCAGGCGGTCCTTCGAGGCTGCGTCCGACTCCTTCTTCAGGGCCAGCTCCTCAATCTCGAGGCGGCGCACGACGCGCTCCAGCTCATCAATCTCCTGCGGGGAGGAGTCAATCTCCATGCGCAGGCGGGAGCCAGCCTCATCGACTAGGTCGATGGCCTTATCCGGCAGGAAGCGGTTGGTGATGTAGCGGTGCGAGAGCTCCGCGGCGGACACCAGGGCCGAGTCCTGGATGCGCACGCCGTGGTGCACCTCGTAGCGCTCCTTGAGGCCACGGAGAATACCGATGGTGTCCTCCACGGAAGGCTCGGCGGCGTAGACCTGCTGGAAGCGGCGCTCCAAAGCGGCGTCCTTCTCGATGTACTTGCGGTACTCGTCGAGGGTGGTAGCACCGACCAAGCGGAGCTCGCCGCGGGCCAGCATCGGCTTAATCATGTTGCCAGCATCCATCGAGCCTTCGCCCGTAGCGCCAGCGCCGACGATGGTGTGCAGCTCATCGATGAAGGTGATGATCTGCCCGTCGGAAGCCTTAATTTCATCGAGGACGGCCTTGAGGCGCTCCTCGAACTCGCCGCGGTACTTCGCGCCGGCGACCATGGAGCCAAGGTCCAGGCTCAGCAACGTCTTGCCCTTGAGGGATTCCGGTACGTCACCGGCCACGATGCGGCGGGCCAGGCCCTCCACGATGGCGGTCTTACCTACGCCGGGCTCACCGATGAGCACCGGGTTATTCTTCGTGCGGCGGCTAAGAACCTGGACCACGCGGCGGATCTCCTGATCGCGGCCGATCACCGGGTCAATCTTGCCCTCGCGGGCACGGGCGGTGAGGTCCGTGGCGTACTTCTCCAGGGCCTGGAACTGTTCCTCGGGGTTCTCCGAGGTCACTTTGGCCGCACCGCGCACCGAGGGGAAAGCGCCCTTCAGTGCGTCATAGGTAGCGCCGCGGGAGGTCAACAGTTCAGCAGCATCAGACTTGGAGCCCGCAATAGCGGCGAGCAGAACCTCGGTGGAAACGAACTCATCACCGAGCTCGCCGGCCAGCTCCTGGGCGCGGGTGAGGACGTTGAGGGCGTCGCGGTTAAAGTTCGGGTTCGCCATGTTGGCGCCCTCGGCCTTGGGGAGGGCGTCGATAAGCTGGCGCGCCTCCTTGAGAACCGTCTCCGGGTCCACACCGGTGGCCTTGAGCACCGGGGCGGCAATGCCGTCCTTCTGCTCGAGGATGGCTGCTAAGAGGTGTGCCGGGCGGATGTCCGGGTTACCGTTGGCGGAGGCCGTCTGCAGCGCTTGCTGCAGGGCCTCCTGAGTTTTAGTGGTGGGGTTAAAAGAACTCATTGTTGTGTTTCTCCGTTTCTACTATTTATCCAAACCTCCCTGCGGCTACAGCAGGGAAGGAAGCTTCACTGTCTATAACGCTACAGAACTTGAGTCTGTTCCACTCAACTAGAACTTTTTTAGATCTTTCACCCCCGCCGGGTTGAGCATGGTCCGCTCAAGTCTACGGTGCGCGTCTTTTTGCCCGACTGAGGCCAGGGGCGGGTAAGCAACGCCACTCTTGGCGCTGTTCTTGGCGCTGCTGCTTGGTGGGGTTCGGCGGTGGGGTGGGATTGGTCCGCACTACATTGGCAATAAGGGAAGTCATGGAGGGTCCCTGCACAAGGCATGTCGATGACGACACGCAGACGTTGCGCCGCGAGGCTTTCTGCGCGGCGCGGATTGCAAGGGATTGCCCGCGGTGCCAGTGGGCAGGGCTAGGGGTTAGCTACTGCCGCTTCCTGGGGAAGGCCGTACTTAAACGATGCTAAGACGACAGCTGCCACGGAGTAGTAGAGCGACCACCTCTCGTCGAGGTCGATGTTGCGGAATTCACCCACCGAGGCCAGGTGACACATACCGTCAGCACCGGCCCACAGGATGAAGTTCTTAATGTAGACCAGGCGGTCCTCCGGCTCGTGCCCGGCCTCCCGCAGGGCCTCACGGGCAAAACGCATCAGCAGCGCGAAGGACTCGCTCATCTGCGTCTGTTCCTCGCCGTCCTCACTCAGCGGGACCACGGAGCCAGACGCTGCACCGATGCAGGCGCTGTAGCGCTCTGGATGCTCCACCGCGTAATGAAAATAGGCCACCGCTACGCACAGGAGCTTATCGACGGCCGAAGCCCCTTCCGGCAGCCGCTCCAAGAGGTAGAGGATGCCGTCCACGAGTTCACGGTCGGTCTCCTGCTCGACGGTTTCACGTAGAACGAAGTCATTGTCCGCCAGAGAGGCGACGAAAACATCAGAAACACCGAAGTATTCGGCGACGTTCTCGATGGTCACCGACTGCATGCCAACCCACGCCGCCAGCTGGATGGCGCGCTCCACGACGGCCGCGCGGGCCTGCTCCGCGGGAAGCTCTGTCAGATCCTCGATGGCGGTAATGTCCAGGGAAAGGTCCCGGTCCGGCGTGAAGCCACTCAGCAGTGCGCGGTACTCCTGCATCGGGTGGCGCAGATCGGGAAGCTCCAACGTTTCAGCCGTCATGAACAGCGTTCCGATGAGCGCCTTGCACACCTCGCGCAGGTTGAAGCGCCGCACCACCGAATGCTGGTGCCGCAGCACGCCAAGGACGCTCAAGTGGGCCATGCCGTGGACGGTGGCCCAGCTGGCAACGCTCAACTTTGCCAAGGTCTGGGGGCACACGTCCGGCCCGACCTCAAGCTGTGCATCGTCCGCGATGAGCGCGATGTTGTCATAGATCAGATCCAGCGCGCGGTTGCCCGATCTGTTTCCCTGCAAGAGGGACTGCCACTCATCCTCAAAGACGCAGCCCTTCTGCTCAAACAGGTAGCGAAAAAGCTCCGGTTCACGCTCGGCGTACTCGTAATAGGCCTCCGTGAAGGTGGTCAGCTTGGTGAACAGATCAGCGTAGCCAGGAGCGGCGTCGAGCGTCTCCTCCAAAAACTTGACCTTGCGCTCGGAGGCATAGTCCGGGATGGCGGCAACGATCTGCTCACGATCCGAGAATTCCGCGCGAACCTCGGCGGGAGTAACCTCCGCGAGCCTCGCCACCGACTCCACGGTAATTGCCTCATCACCCTGCGCGGCGCCAATGTGAAGAGCAGACTCGAGGATGACCTCACGAGGTGAGTCTTCATAAAGAAAATGCATATGGATTCCTAAGCCTGCGCACACTGAGGGAAAGAAAAAGAGAGGCTGCGAGAGCGCCACGCTGACAGCTTCCTGAATTTTAGCCTTTTTCTTCTCACAAGAGCAATGCAAGCTGAGATTCATTTCGCACTACTACTCAGGACTTGCTTAAAACGAGAAAACCCTCAAGCCATAAGGCTGAGGGTTTTCACGTGCTAGCAGGTCAGCGTCTACTTCGATGAACCGACGTGCCCGATGCCTTCCTTGAAGATGGTGCCGCGCGGCGGCATCATGCCGCTGAACTTGAAGACGAGGTAAATAACCACCGCGATACCCAGGGAGATCCAGCCGAAGCCGGCGGTAAAGCCGTACATCACCGACAGCGGCGCGATGATGGTCCAGGAGATCTCGAAGGGGCCGAAGCCAATGTAGGCCATGCCATACTCCGACAGTGTGCCGGACTTGAGCTTCGGGTCCACGATCTTGAGAATCGCAATACCGGTGGCCACGGTCGCCGTCGCCCAGCCCCAGCCAAAAATGCCGCGCTCAATCCAGCGCTCGCCGAAGAACTCGGCGGGGAACCACATGAGGAAGAATGCACAGTAAATGGTGCCCAAGACGAAGAGCAGGAGAAGAGCCTGCCAGTAGGCGGCCACAGCGGCCGGCACAATGGCGGCCACGCCGAAGGCAATGAGGTAGTCGGTTGCCGCACCGGACACCGAGCTCACCGTGTCCTTATCCAGGTAATCCTTGGCGCCCACCATGTTCATCACTGCACGGAAGAGCAGGCCCACGACCATGGACATAGCGAACAGCGGGATGGAGACGTTCTCCCACACGGAGGCGATCCCTTTGTTAATGCCATAGGCGGTCATCACGGTCAGGGCGATGAATCCCACGTGGAGGGTGATGGGCTCGATGGCGGAGGGGTTCGTCGTAGCGCGGCCCAGCGAGGGGCGATCCTCCAGGCGCGAGATGTAGCCGCGGCGCAGTTCCTCCGGAAGCTCCTTCGGAACGTGGGAGACCTTGCCCTTACGAATACCCCAGTTACCGGCGACGATACCGCCAATGATGGCGGCCAGCGTACCCACGGTCGCGGAGGTAAAGCCTAGGGAGGCTGCGGCATCTGCACCCACGCCTTCCAGGGCACTGCCAACAGCCGCCGCGGTACCGAAGCCACCCGTGAAGCCGACGGGCAGCATCATGCCGAACCAGTCCGGGGTGTCGAAGGCCGGCTTGAACAGGAGAAGACCCAAAACAATGAACAGGCCCCACTGGCCGGTGAACATCATGGTGGAGTAGCCCCACATATTGCGGGCACCCTTGCCCATGTTGCCGCCCATCTCCATAGAGTAGGCCATGGAGGCGAAGACTACGGCGATGAGCAGCGAGGTGTAATCACCAAGATTGTCGGAGAAACCGATCCAGCCCAGGACGTTGGGGCCGAAGAGCAGGCCGAGCAGGCCGGCGGTGATGGGTGCAGGCAGCAGCAAATCCTGGAATACGAATTTAATCTGGTGGCGCAAAACGTTGCCGATAACCATGAGCAAAGAAATCCAGCCCACGTCTGTCATGATTGTGAACGCAGAGAATTCTTCCATGCGAAAACTTCCTTCCATGCCGCCCATGGCGGCGTCCTTGAGACGAGACTCACCCTCTTTCGGGAAATGATCCGTTGATTACACTACAACTCCCTTCCCGCTTTTCCACCCCTGGCATATAACCCTAGGGTGATGTAGCTCTACCCCCAGGGGCTAGGATGGGCGGGCATGAGGGAACTGGGTGAGCACCTACGCAACCACGCGGAAGACTATCGCGATGCAGTACACAGGCACTTTTTCGCCACCGTGGCCGAGTCCCGCCAAGTCTTTGCCCTGTCGATGAAGGACACGCACCCCTCCATGGCCCCGGCGCTGGCGTGGGTGCTGGAGAATGTGGAGGGCGATGAGGTACAGGGGGACGTCGCTCAGCGCCTGGCACGCATGGGCCGTGATCATCGCCGCCACGGTTTCCCCCCTGAGGTCTATCCGAAATTCGAGGCATCGCTCGTTCACGGTCTGGAGGTTCTGGGGCTCACCCCGTATCAGTACGACGTCGCCACGCGCACCATTTCCCAGGTGTGCTCCATCATGCGCGCCGCGGCGCAGGAGGCGGACTCGGATGGTGTTCCCCCTGCCCACAGCGCCCAGGTGGTGGCTGTTGACAAGCCGAACCGGCGCACCGCAGTGGTCCGGTTGGAATCGGGCGTGGCGCTGGATTACCGCGCAGGGCAGCACGTCCCGGTGACGTCTCAGCTCACGCCCGGCACCTGGCGTCCGCTGACCCCGGCGGCACCCCCGGAGGACTCAGGACAGCTGACATTCCACCTCGCGCTGGCCGGTGAGGCCTCCTCCATGCTGGCCAAGGCGCAGCCGGGTGATTGGTGGACGCTGGGCGCGCCCGCCGGTGAGCCGCCGCGACTGGATGACACGACGACATTGATTTCCTTCGGTACCGGCTGGGCGGGCGCGCGGGCGCTGCTTCTCGACGGCCTAGCGAACGGCCTTCCCTCCGGCCTCCAGGTCTATGCCGCAGCACCTTCGCCAGGTGAGCACTATGACACAGAATTTCAGGCTAACCTGCAGGCCTTGGTTCCGAAGCTGAAGCTGCGCCACATCGTCCGGGATGACCAGGACCCCTGGTTGCTCGGCGCACAACCAGCGGCCCACGGGTTTGCCCCCGTAGTGGCCAAGGAGCCGATGGACCCGGTGCTCGCTGAGGGAACCGACCGCCGCTTCGTGCTCATTGGTCCCGCCGACCGCGTTGAACTAGCCCAAGCGGCCCTGCTTTCGGGCGGCGTTAAAGAGGAGGCAATAACCACGGATAGCTGGCAGCGTGGCCACGAGTGGGCGGCCTCCGCTGCGGAGCTCGACGGCTGGGGCGATGACTGGGAGGCCTGGGCGGCGTGGAAGAAATCCCAATGGGCCTAGGCGCACTAAGCGCCTAGGCGTGCAATCGGAGCTTAGGCGTGCAATCGGAGCCTAGGCGTGCAAACAGAGATTAAGCGTCCAAGACGGGGAGGGACTGGCGGACCTTTGCCACGGTGTCTGGGTCTACCTCACCGTAGAGGGTTTCTTGCTCATAGCCGGCTTCAGCAAGACGCGTGCCGTCCGGTGCCACGAGAACAGAGTGCCCGATACCAGTCGGCCCAGAGGCCTGGCCCGCCTTGGCCTCGCCGCCGGGGCGAGCCTGGCCAGCCGCCAGGATGTAGGTCGTGGAATCGAGCGCCCGCGCTGCGCTGAGCAGGCGCCACTGTTCCAGCTTGCCCGGTCCATCCGCCCAGCTGGTGGGCACGACGATGAGCTGGGCGCCCCGGCGGGCGAGTTCCTTGAACTGCTCGGGAAAGCGGATGTCATAACAGGTGGCCACGCCCACGGTGAGGTCACCTGCCTCGAAGGTAACGAGTGATTCACCCGGCCGAACGGTATCGGATTCCTTGTACTTGAAGGCATCGTAGGTGTGGATTTTCTCGTAGCCGCTGAGGACTCCGGGCCCCGCGATCAGCGCGACGTTGGCCACTCGGTTGATGGTTTTCTCACCGCGCTCGACGGTGTCCGCCGGGGCGAACATTCCCAGGACCACGTACACGCCGAGTTCTTCCGCTAGGGCGCGCACCGCGGTGGCGGTGGGTCCATCGAGCCCCTCCGCGTTCGTATCGAGGCGCCCGGAGTCGAAGCTTTGGGTGGTAGCTTCCGGCAGGACGATGAGCTGCGCGCCGCTATCCGCAGCTTCCCGGATCTTGTCGAGTGCTACGGCGAGGTTCTTTTCAACGTCCCCGGTGCTGGTCAATTGAACTGCTGCTACCTTCATGCGGCCCACGGTAGACGAGCCTGGACTAGTTATCCACAGATTTCGCGGATTCGGCACTACCCTCCTTTACGGCGGGTGGGCTGCTGACGCAGTCTCGATGCCATGAACCATCTCGCTATTGACCGCGGTGCCCGCCAGCAGATCCGCTCCCTCCTCGACCATTCCTCCCCCACCGCGTTGCCCTCGGTGCGGAAGCCTCCCCGGACCGCACGTGCCTTGGAGATCCTCGGCGCGCGGTGGGAGGAGTCACGAAGGCTCAGCGAGGGTGCGCGGCGAGCCCAGTTGGAGGAGCTTGACCGCTTCGTGGGTGCAGCCCAGGGTGTCGATGCGGAGCTTTCAACTTTCTTGGGAGATACCCAATGAGCGCAGCAGCGGCATTGCGCGCGGAGGCTTACCGGTTGGAGGATCATTCCGCTGAGCTTGCCCGATATATCGATGCGTCGCACCATCATTGGGTAGCGCTAGCGATTTCTGGGGCGGCCGCGGACGCAGCGCGCGGTACCCTCCACAGCGCCACCGATGCCCTGCTGGGTCCGGCGCAGCAGATGCGCGTGGCGGCGCACATCGTGAGCCTTTATGCGCCGTTGATGGAGCGGGTCGAGCATCTGCGCGTTCGAGCCCTTCGGCTCGCTGCGGTTCCCGCTCTTGCGGAGCCCGCCAGCGCGGTGCTGGGGCACCTCGACACGCTGGCCGATGCCCTCGACTGGGCCTGCGCCCGCCAGCTGAGTGCCTTGTGCACCCCGGAGCTGGGTGAGCCGCCGACCCGCCTGGAGGATTTCAGCGAGCTATCCCTGGCGGAATTGCATGAGGTCCAGCTGACCATGGCCAGCGAGGAGGTCCGCTCCCTGGTTGCAGCTAATCCGGACCTCACCGTGCTGGAGGCCAGCCCCGGGCGACTGGTGGTGCTCGTCGACCCAGAGAGTATCGGCACGCACGCGGCCCAAGTCAGCACGTTTGTGGGCGGGGTCGGCTCCTCCGAGCCTGGTAGCTGGCCCACCGCAGTGGAGCGCGCCCGCGCCATCGCCCACGCCACGCACGGGCCTGCTGTGGCGTGGATTGGCTATGCTGCCCCCTCCTCGCTGTCCCGCGCGGCACACGAGGAGCCGGCGCGCCGCGGCGCTGCCGAACTCATTCGCTTCCAGCGCGCCCTGCGGCAACGCTTCCCTGGTGCCCAGCACATGTTAATCGGCTACTCCTATGGTTCCGTGGTGGCGGGCAAGGCTGCGCAGCACGACTATGTTGCGGATGACGTCGTACTCGTCGGCAGCCCGGGTGCCTCCGTGGCTAACGCCGCGCACTTGCATGGCCGGGTCTGGAGCGCACGCAACGCCGAGGATCCGATCGCCGCCACCACCGGACCGCGCGGCGGCATTCACGGCCCGGATCCTTCCTCCCCTGCCTTCGGCGCCAGCGCGGTGCCGGGTGCGAGTGGGCTGCCGGGCGATCATGGCTCCTATTGGAAAGACCCCGCATTTCTGCGGGGTCTGGGGGTCATAGCCGATAGGTATTAGAACAGGCCAGCCTGCTCCTCAGAGTAGGACACCAGCATGTTCTTGGTCTCCTGGTAGTGGGCGAGCATCATGAGGTGGTTCTCGCGGCCGATGCCGGACTCCTTGTAACCACCGAACGCACTGTGAGCGGGGTACACGTGGTAGTGGTTGACCCACACGCGGCCGGCCTGGATTTCGCGGCCGGCGCGGTAGCAAGTGTTCTGGTGGCGCGACCACACACCGGCGCCGAGGCCAAAGTTGGTGTCGTTGGCAATCTGAATGGCTTCCTCGAAGTCCTTGAACGTGGCCACGGAGAGCACCGGTCCAAAGATTTCCTCGCGGAAAATGCGCATGTCATTGGTGCCGCGGAAGACGGTCGGCTCGATGTAGTAGCCGTTCTCTAAGCCTTCCACCTTGTTCACGTGACCACCAACGAGCGTTTCCGCACCCTCCTTCGGGCCCACCTCAAGGTATTCGGCGATCTTGTCCATCTGCTCCTGGGAAGCCTGCGCGCCCATCATGGTTTCGGTATCGAGCGGGTGGCCAATCTTGATCTTCTTTACGCGCTCTACCGCCAATTCCAGGAATTTGTCCGCGATGTCTTCATGGATCAATGCACGGGACGGGCAGGTGCAGACCTCGCCCTGGTTGAGCGCAAACATGACGAAGCCTTCGACGCACTTCTCCAGGTAGGCATCGTCCTTGTCCATGATGTCCGCGAAGAAGATGGACGGGGACTTGCCGCCGAGCTCCAGCGTGACGGGAATGACCTTGTCTGCAGCGGCCTTGTTAATGATTTTGCCCACCGGGGTGGAGCCGGTGAAGGCAATCTTGGCGATGCGGTCCGAGGTGGACAACGCCACGCCTGCTTCCTCACCTACACCGTTGACGATGTTGAGCACGCCCTTCGGCAGAAGGTCCTCAATGATCTCAATGAGCAGCAGGATGGAGGCCGGGGTCTGCTCGGCGGGCTTCATCACGATGGTGTTGCCCGCAGCCAGCGCCGGCGCGATCTTCCACGCTGCCATGAGCAGCGGGAAGTTCCACGGGATAATCTGGCCCACAACGCCCAGCGGCTCGTGGAAGTGGTAAGCCACAGTGTCCTGGTCAATCTGCGACAGGCGGCCCTCCTGCGCGCGGATGGCGCCGGCGAAGTAGCGGAAGTGGTCGACCGCCAGCGGGATGTCGGCGGCGAGGGTCTCGCGCACGGCCTTGCCGTTCTCCCAGGTCTCCGCGACGGCGATCTTTTCCAAGTTCTCCTCGATGCGGTCAGCGATGCGGTGCAGCAGAAGCGCGCGCTCTGCCGGGGTGGTCTTACCGAAGGTCTCGAAAGCCTTCTCCGCAGCGTCAATGGCCAGGTTGATATCCGCCTCCTTGCCGCGGGCAACCTGGCAGAAGACCTCACCGGTAACCGGGGTGATGTTGTCCATGTATTCGCCGTCGAGCGGCGGTACCCACTCGCCGCCGATGTAGTTGTCGTAGCGCTCGCGGTAGTTGACGATGGCGTCTGCGGTTCCGGGGTTAGCGTACAAAGTCATGGTCATCGCACCTTTCTTGTTGTCTTAAGGGTTTCCGTTGCGCCTTCACCAGTGGTTCACGGACACATTCTCCAAGGAATGTGACAGGCCACACAACGTTGGGTGCGAGTGTAGCGCTATTTTTCAACAAACTCACGTTTTCTACAGGGAAAGCTTTTTCTTCTGGACGGTTGCCGCCAGAAAAAGTGCCCGAGTTGCCAAAGATCATGCCCACAATTGCTCTGGACCTTGGATCTTTGGCAACACGGGCACTTGTTGTGCAAAGAGTACGGAGGCCCAGACCGAGCAAGGCCGGCTGGGCTAAAACGAAAAGAACCCCCTCCGCGAAAGAGGGGGACGTACCTAGCTGTCGCGGCGGCGGTTGCGCCGCGGCGTCCACATCACCACGGAGGTAGAACGAGGAACGTGAACCAGCTCGCCGCGCGAAGGTCGCGCCTGGCTGCGCAGGCGGTCGACCTCCGCCTGCAGTTCATCACGCTCGGCCGCGAGGCGGTCCCGCTCCGCAGTCAGCTCGATGATGGATTTGATGCCGGCCAGATTCACGCCATCATCTTGCGAGAGTGCCTGAATCTTGCGCAAGAGCTCGATGTCGCTCTCGGAATAGCGGCGCCCACCCCCGGAGGTGCGGGCTGGGGAGACCAGCCCCATCCGGTCATACGTGCGCAGGGTTTGAGCGTGCATGCCGGATAGTTCCGCGGCAACAGAGATGACGTACATCGCCTTGGGCTGAGCCGCATCGGTTCGATTTGTGTCGTCCTTGCTCATCTCACACCTCCTTCTAGCGAGTCACCGTATTGCCGGCCCATCCAGCACGCGGATCGAAGCCGGAGTCCTTCTCCGCCTGTGCGTAGCTGCGCAGCGCCGAGGAGGCCGCAGCATCCAATGTGGAAGGCACGGTGACCTGCACGGTCACCATGAGGTCGCCGGCCTTGCCGCCACGCTTGGCCACGCCGCGGCCCTTGACGCGCAGCGTGCGTCCGTCGGGCGTTCCCGCCGGTACCTTGACGCGCACAGGCGAATCGAGGGTCGGCACCGTAATGGTGTCCCCCAGGGCCAGTTCGGCAAAGGAGACGGGGACGGTGACGTGTAGGTCATCGCCTTCCCGAGTGAAGACCTTGTCGGGCTTCACCGTAACCGCCACGAAGAGATCACCGGACGGGGTGCCGTTCGGCCCCGCTTCGCCCTGGCCAGCCAGGCGCACCTTTTGGCCATCGATAACCCCGGCAGGGATACGCACCGTAATCGAGCGGGTGCGGTGTACCGTTCCGGTGCCAGAGCAATCCGCGCACGGATCCTCCGCGCGCTGGCCAGTGCCCCCACAGTCGGTACACGGCGCCGAGAAACCGAAGGAGCCGCGCTGTTCCGAGGTGAACCCGGTGCCATCACACGTCGAGCACGTCGACAGCTTGCCGGTCTTGGACCCGGAACCGTGACACGTGGTGCAGGGGGCTTCGCCGCTCAGCTGCAGCGGGATGGTGGTCCCCTTAGCCGCCTCGCGGAAGTCGAGGGTTATGTGCGTTTCGACGTCGGCCCCCCGCGACGGCCGAGCTGTGTGGCCAGCACCACCGCCGCGGTTGAAAACGCCACCGAAGATATCCCCAAGACCGCCGCCTTGAGACGCTCCTCGAGCGGATCCTCCGAAGATGTCCGAGAGGTCGAATTCTTGCGCACCCGGTCCACCCATGTGCGTGGATCGAAACCCGCCGGGAAACCCGGCGCCTCCTCTCCGTCCAAAGCCGCCGCGCATCATGGCCTTGAACTCGTCATAGTCCTTGCGGGTAGCTTTATCAGACAGCACATCATAGGCTTCGGCCACCTGCTTGAATTTCTCCGCCGCCGCGGGGTTATCCGGGTTGGCGTCGGGGTGGTTCTGGCGGGCCAGCTTGCGGTACGCGTGCTTAATTTCTTCAGCAGTAGCGGATGAGGAGACCCCCAGGTCCGCGTAATAATCCTTGTCTGCCCATTCTGGCTTAGCGTTCACTGGGCATCTCCTCCTTTCAGGAGAATCGATAAACGGTTGGGTCTTAAGATTCTTGCTAAGTAAAAATGCTAACTAACTAGTGAAAAGAAGAGTGGCGCCAAGGAACACTGAGCCCTGACGCCACCTGCGATACCTATTCTGCGTTATCCGGTGTATCCGGACTGTCAGCGGCATCGGCTGACTCGGCGGGGTCGGCGATAATCACCATGGCGGTGCGCACGACGCGCTCGCCCACCGTGTAGCCGCGGCGCAGAACCGTGCCGATGACCTGCTCGTCACCGGTGGACAGGTCCTGAACCGCCTCGTGCACCTCGGGGTCGAAGGCATCGCCCTCGGCACCGAACGGGGTCAGCTGGTTGTTGGTCAGCACGCCCGTGAGCTTGTCCGCGATGGCCTTGAGCGGGCCCTCGTTGAGGTCACCGTGCTGGCGTGCGAGCTCCAGGTCATCAAGGATAGGCAAGAAGTCTGCCAGGACCTTGGCCTTGGTGGTCTCGATCACGGCCTGGCGGTCGCGCTCAGTGCGGCGGCGGTAGTTGGTGTACTCCGCGTTGAGGCGCTGCAGGTCCTCGGTGCGCTCAGCCAGCTGAGCCTCCAGGGAATTCTCTGCGACGGTGTCCTCACCAGCGGCCGCTTCTTCGGTGATGTCGCGGGCGGCATCCTCAACCGCGGCCTCTGCCTCAGCGGTGCCCGCGGTGGCGGCGTCGGCCTGTGCCTCAGCAGTGTTCGTCGTGGCGTCATCCACGACGCCGTCGGCAGAAGCAGCCTCGGCGGCGGCAGCCTCCGCAGCCTCAGCGGAGGTTGCCTCAGGGTCGGTATTGGCCGGGTTGCCCGGGTCCTGAGGGGAGGTCATGGTTTACTTCTCCTTGTTCTCGTCGTCCTCGTCGACAACCTCGGCGTCGACGACGTTCGGGTCACCAGCGGTCTCGCCAGCAGCAGCGCCCTCGGCGCCTGCCTCAGCAGCCTGCGCCTCGTACAGGGCCTTGCCCAGCTCCTGGGACTCGGTGCCGAGCTTCTCGACGGCCGACTTAATCGCCTCAATGTCATCACCCTTGAGGGCCTCGTCGACGGCATCGGCAGCCTCGGTCACGCGGTTCTTCAGATCCTCCGGCAGCTTGTCGGAGTTCTCATCCATGAACTTGCGGGTCTGGTAGGAGGTGGATTCCGCCTGGTTGCGGGTCTCCTGCTCCTCGCGGCGCTTCTTGTCCTCCTCGGCGTGTGCCTCGGCGTCCTTGACCATGCGGTCGATCTCCTCCTGGGAGAGGCCGGAACCATCCTGAATCTTGATGGTGTTCTCCTTGCCGGTAGCCTTGTCCTTAGCGGAGACGGAGACGATGCCGTTGGCGTCGATGTCGAAGGTGACCTCAATCTGCGGGACACCGCGCGGTGCCGGGGCGATGCCGCCGAGCTCGAAGGAGCCGAGCAGCTTGTTGGCGGAAGCCATCTCACGCTCGCCCTGGTAGACCTGAATCTGCACGGAAGGCTGGTTGTCATCAGCCGTGGTGAAGGTCTCGGACTTCTTGGTCGGGATGGTGGTGTTGCGCTCGATGAGCTTGGTCATCACGCCACCCTTGGTCTCGATGCCGAGGGAGAGCGGGGTGACGTCGAGAAGCAGCACGTCCTTGACCTCACCGCGCAGCACACCTGCTTGCAGAGCCGCGCCGACTGCCACAACCTCGTCCGGGTTCACGCCCTTGTTCGGCTCCTTACCGGTCATCTCCTTGACCAGATCGGACACGGCCGGCATACGGGTGGAACCACCAACGAGGACCACGTGGTCAACCTCGGAGAGGGACAGGCCAGCGTCCTTGATGACTTGGTTGAACGGAGCCTTGGTGCGGTCCAGCAGGTCCTGAGTAATCTTCTGGAACTCGGTACGGGACAGGGTCTCGTCCAAGAAGAGCGGGTTCTTCTCAGCATCGACCGTGATGTACGGCAGGTTAATGTTGGCGGACTGGGAGGAAGACAGCTCAATCTTGGCCTTCTCTGCAGCCTCGCGCAGACGCTGCACAGCGCGCTTATCCTTGGTCAGGTCAACGCCCTGGGAAGCCTTGAACTTATCCACGAGCCAGTCGACGATGCGCTGGTCCCAGTCGTCACCACCGAGCTGGTTGTCACCAGCGGTAGCCATAACCTCAACCACGCCGTCACCGATCTCCAGCAGGGAGACGTCGAAGGTACCGCCACCGAGGTCGAAGACCAGGATGGTCTGCTCCTGCTCGCCCTTCTCCAGGCCGTAGGCCAGTGCAGCGGCGGTCGGCTCGTTAACGATGCGCAGGACGTTGAGGCCTGCGATCTGGCCGGCCTCCTTGGTGGCCTGGCGCTGGGAGTCCTCGAAGTAAGCCGGGACGGTAATAACGGCGTCGGTAACGTCCTCACCCAGGTAAGCCTCGGCGTCGCGCTTGAGCTTCATGAGCGTGCGGGCCGAAATCTCCTGCGGGGTGTACTTCTTGTCATCAATGTCGATGGTCCAGTCGGTGCCGATGTGGCGCTTGACGGAGCGGATGGTGCGGTCAACGTTGGTGACCGCCTGGTTCTTAGCGGACTGGCCGACGAGGATTTCACCGTTCTTAGCGAAAGCCACGACGGACGGGGTGGTGCGGGAACCCTCCGAGTTAGCGATAACGGTGGCCTCGCCACCTTCCAGAACGGATACGACCGAGTTGGTGGTACCGAGGTCAATTCCTACTGCGCGTCCCATAATCTTTTCTCCTTGCTTGTTGGGGTTTGTTCTTAAGTTGATAGTGCGCGACTCAACTTCCGCCGCGTTCAGGGTTGAACTCTAACAGAAGCGGCACCCATTGTCATCCAAACCTGAGCGCCGGTCACTCAACCTACACAACGGCGCCGCCACCAAAGTTGTTCCCACCTGACTCAACTTTGTTTTTTACTTCTCCATTTTCCCAGCTCAACAGCCTCGCATCTAGCACAAATGTAATGCAACTCACAGCTCTCAGGAAACGGGGCTAGCCAACCGTGACATAGCCGCCCCCACGCTGGATTGAGTGATAAGGATTTCATATACTGTCCGCACATTCGACGTGACACATCCCGCCGCCTTGTGCCGCCACGTCTCGGTACCCATTGAGAAAAGGGACACAGATTCGATGATTTCCCCTGTGCTGCGCACCCGCCGCGCTGGCGACCGGCCGCCGGTCCACCTGGCTTAGCCCTTCAGCCCTACCCATCACTACTGATCACACAAGGAATCTCAATGACTAACGATGCTCATACCCCCGTGCCCGAATCCGCCGACATCGACGCCGCGCTGATCGACGCCGCCGCGGCCCAAGCCCACTCCTGGCTCGCCTCCACCGCCGATGAGCAGGACCCGGCCACAGAACAACTCGCCGACTTATTGCGCAACCCGGACGGAGTGGCCTTCACCATGGACTTCGTCGACCGCGTCATGCGGCCGGAAGATGACAAGGTGGCAGCCCACGCGCTGAAGTCCGTCACCACCACCTACGATGCTTCCTTCCTCGGCCTCATCAACGGATCGCTGGTGGGCCTGGGTGGTTTCTTCGGACCGATCCTGCCGAACCTGGTCATGCCGCTCGCTCGTATGCGTATGCGCCAGATGGTGGGACACCTGGTCCTCGATGCCGAGAGCGATGCCCTGAACAAGACCCTGGACAAGGCCGCCGAGTCCGGCGAGCAGCTCAACCTCAACCTCCTCGGTGAGGCAGTGCTGGGCGACGACGAGGCGCGCTCCCGCGCCGAGCGCACCCTTAAGCTCATCCAGAACCCGCGCGTGACCTACGTGTCCGTCAAGGCTTCCTCCATGGTGGCCCAGCTCAACCCGTGGGATATCGAAGGCTCCTTGGTCCGTCTCAAGGAGCGCCTGCGCCCGCTGTACGAGGCCGCCGCGCGCCGCCCCGACAAGGTCTTCATCAACCTGGACATGGAGGAGTACCACGACCTCCACCTCACGGTGCGCCTGTTTACCGAGCTGCTCAGCGAACCGGAGTTCATCAACCTCGAGGCAGGCATCGTCCTGCAGGCCTACCTGCCGGATACCTTCGACGCCTTGGTGCACCTGGCCGAATTCGCCAAGCAGCGCGTGGCCGAGGGCGGCTCCCGCATCAAGATTCGCATCGTCAAGGGCGCGAACCTTTCCATGGAGCACGTCCAGGGCGAGATCCACGGCTGGCCGGCAGCGCCCTATGCCACCAAGGATGAGGTGGACGCCAACTACTACCGCCTGCTCGACTACATCCTGCGCCCCGAGTTCGCCGATTGCGTGCGCATCGGCGTGGCCACCCACAACCTCTACACCGCGGCGTTTGCCTACAAGCTGGGCACCAAGCGCGGCGTGATGCGCATGATGGATTCCGAGATGCTCCAAGGCATGTCCCCGGCCCAGCAGACCGCGGTCCGCGAGGCCTTCGAGGGCCGCCAGATCCTCTACACCCCGGTGGTGCACATGGAGGACTTCGACGTCGCCGTCTCCTACCTGGTGCGCCGCTTGGAGGAGAACTCCGCTCCGCAGAACTTCCTCTACGCCCTCTTCGCCCCGGAGGAGCAGGCGCTGAAGGACCAGGAGGAGGTCTTCCGCGAGGCCGTCGCGCAGCGCTGGGATACCTTCGCCGGCCCGCGCCGCACCCAAAACCGCCTGGAGGAGGCCGAGCAGGCAGCCGGCCGCCAGGCACCGCGCACCGGGCGCTTCGCCAACGAGCCGGACACCGACCCAGCCCTGGAGGCTAACCGCGAGTGGGCGCTTAAGGCCCTGGCCAACGACCCGGGCGAGCACGGGGTGGACGAGGTGACGGATACGGGGGTCGTCGACAAGCACGTGGCCCGCGCCGCCGAGCTCGGCGCCGAGTGGGGCTCCCGTCCTGCCGAGGACCGCGCCCGCGCGCTCGAGGCCGTGGCCGATGAGCTGGCCAACCGCCGCGGCGAGTTCATCTCCGTGGCCGCCTACGAGGCCAATAAGACGGTGACCCAGACCGACCCGGAAATCTCCGAGGCCATCGACTTCTGCACCTACTACGCGCAGTCCGCGCGCCTGCTGGAGAACTACGCCGCCGAGTTCACGCCCTACCGCGTGACCGTGGTGACCCCGCCGTGGAACTTCCCGGTGGCCATCCCCACCGGCGGCATCGCGGCCGCTCTGGCCGCGGGTTCCGCCGTCATCATCAAGCCTGCGCCGCAGGTCGTGCACTGTGCGAAGCTTGTCGTGGACGCCTTCCGCGCCGGCCTCGAGGCACAGGGCCTCGACCCGGATCTGGTCCAGCTCGTCTTCACCGACGAGGGCGACGCCGGCCGCGCTCTGGTCTCCCACGCCGACGTCGACGCCGTCATCCTCACGGGCGCTTCCGATACCGGCAAGCTCTTCCGCTCCTGGAAGCCGGAGCTCAACATCATGGCGGAGACCTCCGGCAAGAACGCGCTCATCATCACTCCGTCCGCGGACCCGGACCTGGCCATTCAGGACCTCTACCTCTCTGCCTTCGGCCACTCTGGTCAGAAGTGCTCGGCCTCCTCCCTGGTTATCTTTGTCGGCGCGGCCGGCGAGTCGCAACGCCTGCGCTCCCAGCTTGTCGACGCCGTCAAGACCCTCATCCCCGGCCCCGGCTACGACATCACGACGACGATGAATGGCCTGGCCGAAGCCCCAGGTGAGAAGCTGCTGCGCGGCCTGACCCAGCTGGAGCCGGGTGAAAAGTGGCTGGTGAAGCCGAAGAAGCTCAACGAGGAAGGCACCCTGTGGTCGCCGGGTATTCGCGATAACGTGCGTCCCGGCTCCTGGTTCCACGTCAACGAGTGCTTCGGCCCGGTGCTGGGCATCATGCACGCGGAGACTCTGGAGGAGGCCATCGAATGGCAGAACTCCACCGGCTACGGCCTCACCGGCGGCATCCACACGCTGGATAACGATGAGATCGATTACTGGCTCGAGCGCGTCGAGGTGGGCAACGCCTACGTCAACCGCGGTATTACCGGCGCGATTGTGCAGCGCCAGTCCTTCGGCGGCTGGAAGCAGTCCGTCATGGGCCCGGGTGCCAAGGCCGGCGGCCCGAACTATGTCGCGCAGTTCGGCACCTGGTCCGAGGGCCCGCTGCGCCCCTTCGACGTGGATATCTCGCAGCCGGTGGCGGCCCAGCTGCGCGCCTTCGGTGACCTCGATCTTTCAGAGGAGGACACCGCCTGGCTGTGGCGCGCAGCAGAGCTCGACGAGCTGGCCTGGCAGCAGGAGTTCGGCCGCAAGCACGACCGCTCCGGCCTGGTCTGCGAGGCCAACGTCTTCCGCTACCGCCCGGTGCTGACCCCGCTGCAGGTGCGCATCGCCTCGGACGCCGCGCTTCGCGACGTCTCCCGCCTCGCCCTCGCCGCCACCCGCACCGACTCCCCGGTGCGCTTCAGCGCCGCCCCGGAGAAGGCTGCGGAGCTGCGTGGACTGGGCTTTAAGGTCGACGCCGTGGAGGCAGAAACCTTTGCCCGCGAGGTCGCTCGCCTAGAGTCGGGCCGCGTGCGCGTCGTTGGCTCCGTGGAGCCGGGCCTCTTTGAGGCGGCGGTGGAATCCAACTCCGTGGTCTTGGACCAGCCGGTGTTGGCCGATGGCCGCCGCGAGCTTCTACCCTTCCTCCTGGAGCAGGCAGTCTCGGTGACGATGCACCGCTTCGGCATCATCCGCCAGGTAAGCAGCATCCGCGCATAGCTCGTTTCCTGCGCTCATATGAGAAGATAGAGCGCATGAGTCAAAACACCGGTGATGCCACCGCTTCGGACGCCCAGCACACTGAGGCCTCCGACGCGGTGGCGAAGCCCATCAATGAAGAAGCCACCCTCCACCCCTCAGAGACCGACGACAAGTCCCGTGTCCTCGGCCGCGATGCCATTTCTCTGGCGAAGATCTGCCTGATCTTCATCATCGTGGTCGCAGGCGTCGGCCTGGCCGGCTACCTGCTGAAGTTCATCTGGGTAGGCCTGCTGCCGGTCATCTTGGCCATTTTGGTGTGCACGGTGCTCTTCCCCGTGACCAACTGGTTGCGTGCGCACAAATTCCCCCGCGCGCTGGCCGCCATCACCACGCTGCTGGGCTTTTTGGCCATCATCGGCGGTGTCTTCGCAGCAATGGCCCCAGTGGTCTCCTCTCAGGGTGCGTCCCTGGTCAGCCAAGCTGAGGGCGGCTTGAACAAGCTCGTCGATATGGCCAAGGACCTGCCCATTGAGATTGATGCGGCGAAGGTGCAGGAAGTGCTTGATGACGCCATGGCTTTCCTCAAGGGCCAAGCTTCCAACATCGCCACCGGGGTGATTTCCGGTGTATCGATGGCCAGCTCCATCGCCATGGCGCTCGCCATCATGCTCTTCGTCGCCTTCTTCATCCTCAAGGACGGCGATAAGTTCCTGCCGTGGCTACGCACCTACTCCGGCTACTCCGCGGGCTGGCACGCCACTGAGCTGCTGACTCGCGTGTGGAACACGCTGTCCGGCTTCATTCAGGCACAGGCAGCCGTCGCGGCCGTCGATGGCATCCTCATCGGCCTCGGTCTCTGGGTTCTCCAGGTTCCGCTGGCTCTCGTCATCGGCGTGGTGACTTTCTTCGCCAGCTTCATCCCGGTCATTGGCGCTGTCACTGCGGGTGCTTTGGCCGTCATCATCGCGCTGGTTTCCGATGGCCTGACCAAGGCTCTCTTGGCACTTGCCCTCATCATCATTGTCCAGCAGGTGGAGGGCAACGTGCTCCAGCCGATGCTGCAGTCCAAGGCCATGGGACTGCACGCAGCAATGGTGCTGCTCTCCGTGACCGTGGGTTCCGCCCTTGCCGGCATCATCGGCGCCTTCCTGGCCGTCCCGGTGGCGGCCACGATTGCCGTGGTCTTCCGCTACCACCAGGAGATGGCCAGCCTGCGCGCCGGCGAAATCGAAGCCAAGAACATCAAGATTTCCACGTCAGAGGGCCACGACACCGTCATGGAGCTCTACGAGAACCTGGAAGCCAGCAGCGCCCGCTAGCCACACGACCGGCTCATGGCTCTAGCCTCCCCGGCCGTGCAACTGCCCTAGCTGCCAAACTTCTGCCCCGCGGCGGGAGCAATGGTTTTGGCAACTAGGGCACTTTCCGTATGTGGGGTCTAATCCGCGGTTACCGTACCGAAAGCGACGGCCAGCTCCTCCGCGGCGCGGTCGAGCACCGAAGCCCACGAGCCATAGGATTCCTCATTGGCGGTATCCGATACCTGCTTGAGCAGTGTGCACGGCACACCGAACTTTCGGCACACCGCGGCGATGGCGTAGCCCTCCATATCGCACAGCGCGGAATCCTGGGCAAGGCGCGTGCGGGTTGGGGTATCCGAGATGAAGGAATCGCCCGTCGCCAGAGTCTCAGTGGGCAGCTTTCCGGAGGTCTCTAACTCAATGACCTCGGGAAGGAGGTAACGGGAAACATCGCTGAGCACCTCTAGGTGGAAGTCGTGCTTGCAAACGTGGGAGATCTCGAAGACGCCAGCAAGATCGTCGCGAAGCGCGCCCGCAGTACCAATGTTGATGACGCGCTCCGGCAGCTGCTGCGCTGAGGCCAAGACCGACGTCAGCTCGATGGCGGCGGGTACCGTGCCAATACCCGTGATAAGCAGCGGTGCTCCTTCCGGTACATGCGCGGCTTCAGCGTCCACGGCGGCGACGAACAAGGTACGACCAGAAAGATTCTCCATGCCTGCGAGACTACCTTCTGGCCCGAGGAATGCTCTCCACAACTCTGTTCTGAGCGTTGCGGCCACTTGTAGGGTCTGGAACCACACCGAGACCTCAGAAAGGAGAACACCATGTTCACCCCACGAGTATTCGCCGCAGCGGCACTGCTCTGCTTCCCCCTTATCGCGTGCAGCACCCCTGAAGAAGCCCAGGCCAGCCCCGTAGTCTGCGAGGCAGGAAACCCCCAGGCGGCTTTCAACGACAACATCGCCCAGGTTCCGCAGTGGAATGGCCACAACTGGGCTCTGGTTGATTCCTCCCACTTCGATCCATGCGCGGAGCTGAGCTGGCAGACCATTTCCATCGAGGGCGCAACTGCCTCCTCGCCGCACCACATCATGCTCTTCCACTACGGCGAGTACATCGGCACCGCCACCGCCGAGCCCTATGGCTTCTTCCCCAGCGTGGAGCGGGTCAATGGCAACGAGATTTCCGTAACCTATCACTGGCCACAAGAGGGCGATGCCAATGCCGCGCCGACGGGAGAGACACACGCCGGCTTCCGTTGGGACGAGGCCCAGCACAAAGTCATCATGAGCGGCGATGTTCCGCCGATGGGCTAGATAAGATAGAGCCAGTCGTGCGCCTTATATGAGGCGCACAATTTAAGGAAGGAACATCAATGCTTAGGTCCGCCGTCGCCCTCCTGGGCGCTGCCGTTATCTGCTTCCCGCTGGCCGCCTGTTCCCAGGACTACGGGGCGCAGGATTCTGCGGACTCACCGATGTTCAACTCCGTGCAGAACAGCGCGGCGGACAACACTTCGGAAAGCGCAGAGGGCGCCGAAGGCCCCGCTTCATCGGCCGCGGGTGCCTCGCCGACGTTGCCCGCCGAGTCCCCTACAGACGAAGCCGAATCCTGCCAGGATATCGACGCCCACGCGGCCTATGAATCAGGCATTGGCACGATTCCACCGTGGAATGACAATAACTGGACGCTGGTGGATTTCTCACAGTTCGATCCCTGCGCGGAGCTGAGCTGGCAGACCATCAGCATCGAGCGCGGAACGTCCTCCTCGCCGTACCACATCATGCTCTTCCACAAGGGCGAGTACCTGGGCACCGCCACCGCCGAGCCCTATGGCTTCTTCCCTACCGTAGAGCAGGTCAGCGGGAACGAAATCGCCGTGACCTACCACTGGCCGCGCGAGGGCGAATCTAATGCGGGGCACACCGGCGAAACGAATGCGGGCTTCCGTTGGGACGACGGCCAGCAGAAGGTCATCATGTCTGGCGACGTCCCGCCGACAAGCTAGCGCGGCGGTTCGCAACCGTTAGCGCAGGCGCTGGCCCACAAACCCCGCGGCCAGCGTGTTGCCGCTCGACTGATCGATAAGCAGGAAATTGCCCACCGCGCCGCGGGCGGCGTAGTCCTCCACGGGAAGCTCCGCTTGTGTTTGGACGGTGATGTAGGCGATGTCATTGAGCGCCGCGGACTCCGGAGCCTCAACATCCGCCACGCCGTCTAGGTCGAGGATGCGGTCCACCGATGCCACGCGCGCCTTGACCAATGCTGTGCCATAGCGCAGCTTCACCATCTGGCCCGCGCGCAGCTCCTTGTCCGTGAGGACCACCGCGGTGGCGGCGAACTCGCGCACCTCCTCCGGGCGTTGCGTCCCGGCGATGAGGTCGCCGCGGGCCAAGTCGATTTCGTCGGCCAGCCGCAGGACCACGGAGTCGCCGGCGCGCGCCGCCTCATCGGAGCCAAGCGGGCCATCGGTGGTATCAATCGCGGTAACCGTCGACGTCCGCCCGCCCGGCAGGGTCACCTCATCCCCCACCGCCACGTGCCCGGCCTTCACGCGCCCGGCATAGCCGCGGTAGTCGGAGGCGTGCTCGCGGATGACGTACTGAATGGGGAAACGCAAGTCCAGGTCATCGGCGCGGCCGGTCGCCACGGGGACGGTCTCCAGCGTGTCCAGGACCGTCGGACCCTCATACCAGTCCATGGTGGTGGAGCGTTCCACCACGTTATCGCCCTTGAGCGCAGAGATCGGGATGACCACCGAATCCGTCATGCCCAGGCGCGCGGCGACCTCGTTGAACTCCACCTCAATCGCGCGGAAGGTGGCCTCGTCATAGTCCACCAGGTCGATTTTGTTCACGCCCAGAATCACGTGGCGCACGCCCAAGAGCGCGGCCACGTTGAGGTGGCGGCGGGTTTGCTCGACGACGCCATTGCGGGCGTCGACAAGCAGCACCACCACCTGGGACGTCGACATGCCGGTCACCGTGTTGCGCGTGTACTGCACATGACCGGGCGTATCGGCCAGGATGAAGGTGCGCTTATCGGTGGCAAAGTAGCGGTAGGCCACGTCGATGGTGATGCCCTGCTCGCGTTCGGCACGGAGGCCGTCGACAAGCAGCGAGAGGTCCATGCCGTCGAAGCCGCGGTCGGCAGAGGAACGCTCCATGGACTCCACCTGGTCCGCCAGCACGGACTTGGTGTCATAGAGCAGGCGGCCCACGAAGGTGGACTTGCCGTCATCGACGGAACCGGCGGTGCACAGGCGCAGGGTATCGCGCTGTTTGAGCGCGCCGACATTCGGTGCGAGGGTAGTCGTCATCAGAAGTAGCCTTCCTTCTTGCGGTCCTCCATGGCGGACTCGGACAGTTTGTCATCGGCGCGGGTGGCACCGCGCTCGGACAGGGTGGAAATGGAGATTTCCGCGAGCACCTCGTCGGGCGAGGCGGCGGTGGATTCCACGGCGCCGGTGCAGGACATATCGCCCACGGTGCGGTAGCGCACGGTGCGGGTCTCCAGCGGCTCATCCTCGCGCGGGCCGCCCCACTCGCCTGGGGTCAGCCACATGCCGTTGCGGTTAAATACCTCGCGCTGGTGCGAGTAGTAGATGGAGGGAAGCTGCAGGTTGCGCACGCCGATGTACTCCCAAATATCGGACTCCGTCCAGTTGGAGATGGGGAATACGCGGACGTTTTCGCCGGCCATCTTGCCGCCGTTGTAGAGGTCCCACAGCTCCGGGCGCTGGCGGCGCGGGTCCCAGCCGCCGAAGGAATCGCGGATGGAGAAGATGCGCTCCTTGGCGCGGGCGCGTTCCTCGTCGCGGCGCGCGCCACCCAGGACGGCGTCGTAGCCGCGCTCGGCGATGGTCTCCACCAGCGGCACGGACTGCAGCGGGTTGCGGGTGCCATCGGGGCGCTCCTGGAGGTCGCCGCGGTCGATCCAATCCTGGACGTGAGCGACGTGCAGGCGCGCGCCGGTCTCGGCGACGAGCTGATCGCGGAAGTCGATGACCTCCGGGAAGTTGTGGCCGGTATCCACGTGGATGAGTTCGAAAGGCACGGTGGCCGGCGCAAAGGCGCGGCGGGCGAGCTCGAAAACGACGACGGAGTCCTTGCCTCCGGAAAAGAGCAGGCCTACCTTGTCGAATTGCCCGGCGACTTCGCGCAGGATGTGGAGGGATTCGTTCTCTAAGTCTTTAAGGTGTGGTGAAAGAGTCATTATTCGTGCAACCCGCATTCTGTCTTGCCGTCAGCGAAAACGCGCCCGGAGCGCGCATCCTCGCCCTCGCCTACCGGGAAGGTCAGCGGCGCGCAGCCGATGGAGCGGTAGCCCTGCAGGGTGAGGGGGTGGATGATGAGATCGTGTTCCTTGATGTAGGCGTCGGTGTCGTCGAGGTCCCAGGTAATAATCGGGGAAATCTTCAGCCGGCCCGTGCGGTCCAGGCTCAGCGCCGGGGCGGTGGCGCGGTGCTCGGAATCAGCACGGCGCAGTCCGGTAACCCACCCGACGTACGGGTCCATGGCCATGTTGAGCGGCTCCACCTTGCGCATGCGGTTATACGCCGCAACGTCGCGCGCATACAGGCGCGGGCCATAAATCTTGTCCTGCTCCTCGGGGCTCAGCAGCGGGCGCACGGTCACCAGCGGTAGATCCGCATAGCGCTTGGCGACGTCCCCCGCTACCTCCAACGTCTCCGGAAAGTGCCAGCCGGTATCGATAAAGAGCAGGTCGGCGTCGAGGTGCGCTTGGTGTGCGAGCTCGGCCAGCACGGTGTTTTCCATGGACATCGTGACGGCAAGCCGGCCCGGCGCGTGCTCGGCGGCCCAGGCGGTAATTGTTTCGGCGGAGGCGTCGTGGAGCTTATCGGCCCACTCCTCGACAAGTTCCTGGTTGCGCTGGGCCACGGCAGGTTCCAGCGGCGCGGTGTCGCGGGTGCCTTCGGGGCTAATGCTGGGGTCGCGGTAGTCGCCGCGGTCCAGCAGGTTGATCGGTTCGGTCATGACTCCTCACATTAAAGGGAGCTGGGCGTGTGTGCAGCCCCACAGAGGGGTGCGAGGGCTGTGAGCTTGGGTACTAGGAAGAATAAAAATTAGCCAGAATGAACCGAGCGGACTAGATTTACAGACTGGATAGTCTACTTCTAGCGAACTGAAGGGGTTCTCATGCAGCGTGTTGCCATCGTCGGGGACGGGCCCGCAGCACTCTCCACCGCCGAGCGGCTCATCAAAGCCGGGTTGTGCGTGGACCTCTACTGCGAGCGCCCCGCGCCGTTTGGTTTGCTGCGCCGTTTCGCGGGACTGTCCGGCGCGGAATCCGCCGCCTCGCCGTGCCCGAAGGGGACGACGCCGCGCCTGCGACTCATCGGCAACGTGCGCGTAGGCTCTGGCCCGGACGCGGACATCAACCACACGGACCTCAACCAGCTCTCCGCTTCCGGCGACCGCCACCTGGTTTTGCTGGAGCTCATGGCCCGCGGCGTGGCCATCACCACGTGGGAAGGCCTCTGCCAGCTCACCGACGACGTCGAGGATTGGGCCGCCGTCACGGCACAGGCGCAGCGCGCGCCGGTCTGCTTCTAGCGCGCGGGCGCGCGAGCGCGCGAGCTAGTCGCTCGCGCAGCCATAAGGGATGCCTGCTGCCCATACCCACGCTAGACGCGCTCGCGTCTAGCGGGATAGACTTGCGCGGTCAATGCTCTCCAGCGGCCCGGCGCGGCCGCCAACACGCACGAAACGCTGGCACATGGAACTCGTTCGCATCCTTTTATCCCGCTCCAAGCCGTACACCGGCTACGTCATCGCGGTGCTGCTCCTCCAGGCGCTATCCACCGCGGCAACGCTTTACCTGCCTTCGCTCAACGCGAAGATCATCGACCGGGGCGTGGCCCAAGTAGACATCGACTACATCTGGCGCACCGGCGGCATCATGCTCATCGTGGCCTTCGTCCAAGTCCTCACCGCCATCGCCGCCATCTGGTTCGGCTCCCGCACCGCCATGGGCCTCGGCCGCGACCTGCGCTCCGACATCTTCCGCCGGGTCACCCGCTACTCCGCCGAGGACATGAACAACTTCGGCACCGCCACCCTCATCACCCGCGGCACCAACGACGTCCAGCAAATCCAGATGGTCTACATGATGATGCTCAACTTCATGGTCACCGCGCCGATCATGTCCATCGGCGGCGTCATCATGGCCATCCGCGAAGACGCCGGGATGTCCTGGCTCGTCGCGGTTTCCGTCATCGTGCTGCTGGCCGCCATCTCCCTCATCATCGTCCGGCTCATGCCGCTCTTCCGCGCCTGGCAAGGCAAGCTCGACGTCATGAACGGCACCCTGCGCGAACAAATCGCCGGCATCCGCGTCGTCCGCGCCTTCACCCGCGAGGAGCACGAATCCGAGCGCTTCCGCACCGCCAACCGCGACCTGACCAATCTCTCCCTCAAGGTCGGCCAGCTGTTCATCCTCATGTTCCCCATCATCACCGTCATTCTCAACGTGGCCACCGGCGCGGTTCTCTGGTTCGGCGGCCACCGCGTGGACGAAGGCCTCGTGGAGGTCGGCTCACTGACCGCCTTCCTGCAGTACCTTCTGCAGATCCTCGCCGCGGTCATGATGGGCACCTTCATGGCGATGATCCTCCCACGCGCCGTCATCTGTGCGCGCCGCATCACCGACGTCCTCGAGCACGAGCCCTCCATCACCGAGCCGACCCACCCCCGCACCCCGGAGCGCTCCGCGGGCGTCGTCGAGTTCGACGACGTCACCTTCCAGTACGCCGGCGCCGAAGCGCCCGTGCTTCACGACGTCTCCTTCACCGCCACCCCCGGCACCACCACCGCGCTCATCGGCGCGACCGGTTCCGGCAAGACCACCGCGCTCTCCCTCATCCCGCGCCTCTACCTCCCGACGAAGGGACGCGTGCTTCTCGACGGCACCGATATCGCCGACATGGCGCGGAAGGACGTCGTCAAGCGTGTAGGACTCGTCCCGCAGAAGCCCTACCTGTTTAGCGGCACCGTGGCCTCCAACCTGCGCCTGGGTGCGCCGGAGGCCACCGACGAAGAGCTGTGGAACGCACTGCGCGTGGCGCAAGCTGACTTCGTTGAGGACCTCGACATGCACATCGCGCAGGGCGGCACCAACGTCTCGGGTGGTCAGCGCCAGCGCCTGTCCATCGCGCGCATGCTCGTCGCCCGCCCGTTGGTGTATCTCTTTGATGATTCCTTCTCCGCACTCGACGTGCTGACGGATGCCGCCGTGCGCTCCGGAATGCGCGAGTACACCGCGGAGGCGACGACCATCATCGTGGCGCAGCGCGTGAGCTCGATTGTGGATGCCGACCAGATTGTGGTCATGGACGCTGGGCGCGTCGTGGCCCGCGGCACGCACGAGGAGTTGCTCGAGTCCTCCGAGACGTACCGCGAGATTGTGGAATCCCAGAAGACCTCGGAGGTGGCATAAATGGCTGAGCAGGACAACGCTACGTTGAGTGAAGACACCACAATCGAGGAAAAGACCGGCGAGAACGCCCCGCGCAAGGCCAAGAATTTCTGGCCGTCTGCCAAGCGCCTCTTTGGTCTGCTCGCGCCGTTTAAGGTGCAGCTTTTTGCGATTGCGGCGATGAACATCATCTGCGTGTTCCTCGCCGTGGCCGCGCCGAAGGTGATGGGCAAGGCCACCGACGTCATCTTCTCCGGAGTCATCTCCCGCCAGCTGCCGGCTGGGGTGACCAAGGAGCAGGCCATCGCGGCGCTGCGCGCGGGCGGGCAGGATAAATTCGCCGACATGGCTTCCGCCATGGACTTGAACCCTGGCTTCGGCATCGACTTCTCCACGTTGGGCACGATTATCGGCATCGTAATTGCGATGTACGTGGTGTCTTCGCTCTTCCAGTGGTGGCAGGGCTACTTGCTCAACTCCATGGTCATGAAGATCGTCTTCGACCTGCGCGAGAGCATCGAGGCCAAGCTCAATGCGCTGCCGCTGAACTACTTCGATACGCAGTCGCGCGGCGACCTCCTCTCGCGCACCACCAACGACGCCGACAACATCCAGTCCGCCCTGCAGCAGGCCATTTCGCAGCTGTTCTACAACCTGCTCATGGTCATCGGGATCACGGTCATGATGTTCACCGTGTCCTGGCAGCTGGCCCTCGTCGCGCTGCTGGCGCTGCCGCTGACGGCGGTGGTCATCGCGGTGATTGGCTCGCGCGCGCAGAAGCAATTCAAGGCGCAGTGGAAGGCCACCGGTGACCTCAACGGGCAGGTGGAGGAAGCCTTCTCGGGCCACGACCTGGCGACCGTCTTCGGGCGCATCGATTCCATGACGGAGGACTTTGATAAGCGCAACGAGGAGCTGTTCCGTTCCGCCTCGCTGGCGCAGTTCCTGGCTGGAATGATGATGCCGATCATGCAGTTCATCTCCTACCTGTCCTACGTGGTCATCGCGGTGCTGGGTGCGTTGAAGGTGGCCTCCGGCTCGCTGACGTTGGGCGGCGCGCAGGCCTTCATCCAGTACTCGCGCGAATTCAACCAGCCGCTGGGCCAGCTCGGCGGCATGATGCAGCAGGTGCAGTCGGGCGTGGCCTCGGCAGAGCGCGTCTTTGAGTTCCTCGACGCCGAGGAAGAACCCGCCGAGGAATCCACCTCCCGCTTGGGTGGGCGCGCGAAGGGGCTCGTGGAGTTCGACGACGTCGACTTCTCCTATGACCCCGACAAGCCGCTCATCCAGGACCTCAACCTGCGCGTGGAGCCCGGCCAGACCGCGGCCATCGTCGGCCCCACGGGCGCTGGCAAGACCACGCTGGTCAACCTCATCATGCGTTTCTACGACATCGATTCGGGCAGCATCCGCCTCGATGGCGTCGACACCGCGCAGATCTCACGCCGCGAACTGCGCTCCCAGGTAGGTATGGTGCTGCAGGACGCCATGGTCTTCGACGGCACCATCATGGACAACATTCGCTACGGCCGCCTCGACGCCACCGACGAAGAGGTCATCGCTGCGGCGAAGGCCACCTACGTCGACCGCTTCGTCCATTCCCTCCCCGAGGGCTATGACACCAAGATTGACCAGGATGGCGGCGCGATTTCCGCCGGCGAGCGCCAGCTCATCACCATCGCGCGCGCCTTCCTCGCGCAGCCGGCGCTGCTCATCCTCGATGAAGCCACCTCGTCAGTGGATACCCGCACCGAGGTGCTCGTTCAGCAGGCCATGAATGCGCTGCGCGCGGACCGCACGTCCTTCATCATCGCGCACCGCCTGTCCACGATTCGCGACGCCGACCTCATCATCGTCATGGAAGAGGGCCGCATCGTCGAACAAGGCACCCACGCCGAGCTTCTCGACGCCCACGGCGCCTACTGGCGCCTCCACCAGTTCCGCGAGGACTAACGCTAGTCGACCGTCACGGACATTATCGGGGCCGAGAACGTGTCACCCGTGAGGTTTGCTAACTCGAGGGTGACGTCGGTGAGGGAGAGGTGTTCCATGAGGGCGTCGGGAAGCTCGGCGTCTGGGACAGGATTCGGCTGGGGTATACCGAGCTGGTCGAGGACGGCATGAATGTCACCGCCGGTGAGGTCTGCCGTGACGGGCACGGTGCGCGCGCCTTCGACGGTGGGCGTGGAGGTCAGGGACGTCGCCACGATGCGCGCGGGCTCCACCGTCGTTATGGCCCCGCCGGTGGTGAGCAGCCCATCGCCGGCGTTGCCCGGCAGCGTGATGGCAAGGTTGCGCACGGCAAGGCGCTCGCCGGTGAGCTCGATAACGCGCACCTCGCCGTCTCGGGCGGGCATCGTACCCAATGTGGCTTTCACGTTCCCCGTCAGAGTCACCTCGTCCGCTCGCACGGTGGAAAAATAAGGCTGCGCTGGGGCAACCTGCGCCCCGACTGGTCCCGCGCTGCTCACCAGGATCTGCGCGCTGAGCACGGCTACCCCGACCTTCACGCGCGCCGGTCGGGCAGCTTCGCGCCTCGAAGCGTTAACCATCGCTGGGCTCCCAGGCCAAGGTCAGCGCGCCGCCGATGATGCCGAGTAGCGAACCGATGAGAAAGCCTCCCAAGTTGGAGGTGGGAAGCGCGATGACCGCCACGATGATGCCCAGTACCCCCAGATACGTCGCAGTGGTGGGACGGAACCACGCGCCAAGGCCAAACATGACCAGCAACGCCCCGATAAGCAGGGTGGACACACCCGACACGGTAGAAATCATGACGAGCAGGTCCGAGATCTGCACCGTGAAGTAGGCCGGCATAGCGATGACGATGCCCGAAAGAATGAGCAGCAGCCCCGGAATAAACGGCCGCCCGGCGCGCCACGTCTTAAACCGCCCCCACGCCCCGCCTGTGGCTGCCGCGGGAGCTACAGCCTGGTCAACATCGAGAGAATCCGGCGCTTCTGCTCCATGCAGTGCTGCGTCGGAATCCCTAGCGTGATCAGCAGACATTGCCGCGGCCCCGCTCCACAGATACGCCCACATTCTTTGCGGATAGCGTCTTCGCGCCTATGGAGGTGGCGCGCACGTCGTCGGCAGTCAGCGAAACCTGCTTGGCATAGAGGCCCCACGTTCCCGGGTCGGCGGACTGGGACAGCTGGCTGGCGTCGATGCCCACGTTCGCGTCCTGCATGACCAGCGAGCCCTCGATATTCGACGCACCAACGAGGAGACCAGTGGCCTCCACACTGTTATCGCCCTTCGCCTTGAGCGCGAGCGTGGACTCCCCCACCGCAGGCAGGTCAGTGGTGACATAAAGACACAAATCCGAGGCCACGGCGTGTTCCATCTTCAGCCGCGCGGTGGGAACATCCTCCTCGCCCTTCTTGTCGCTATCCACAAACAAGGAAAAGCCATCGCCTTCCAAGTGACGAATGTTGACGTTGAAGAACGTACCCGAGAGCGCCAGATTCGCCGTCAGACCGCCCTGCGCAACCGCAACTCCGGCCACTCCGAATGCTGCGAAGCCCGCAACGAGGCCCACCGCGGCCTTCGGAACATTGATTCTGCCCACAACGCCTCCTGAATTCTTAGCCCTCAAGATGATAGCTGAATGCTGACTCACTGATTTGGGGCCGGGGGATTTAAGGTAGGAGGCACGCACAGCAGCAATTAAAGGAGCGCGCATGTTCGGCTGGATTGCCATCGCCGCATCGGTCCCGGTGTGGCTGTACTTTTTCTACCGCCTCACGGTGCTGTTTCGGTTCATCCGCTCCGGCGGGCCCACACAGCTGAACCGTACCGACCGCCCCATGGCGCGCCTCGGCCGCGTGCTCATCGAAGTCTTCGGCCATACCCACTTCAAAGGCCGGCCGCTGGTCAACGCCGCGCACTGGCTCGTCATGGTGGGCTTCCTCTTCGGCGCCATCGTGTGGTTCGAGGCCTATATCCAAACCTTCGCGCCCGATAAAGGCTGGCCGTGGCTCGGCGACTGGCCGGTGTACCACTTCATCGAAGAGGTCCTCGCCATCGGCACCGTGCTCGGTATCTGTTTCCTCATCGGCGTGCGCCTAAAGCTCGGCCACACCGATCGCGGCAGCCGCTTCTACAACTCGCAAGTCTTCCCCGCACGCCTGGTGGAGGCCATCGTCTTCCTCGAAGGCCTCGGCATGCTCGCCGTCAAGGCCGCCGCCATCGCCACGTACGGCGGTGGCTCCCCGTGGGCTGATTTCTTGACGATGCGTGTGGCGGGGGTTATGCAGGCGTCGCCAAGCATGGTGCAATTCTTTGCCCTGGTGAAGCTGCTCACGGGCCTGGTGTTCATCGCGTGCATCGCCCACTACTTCCAATGGGGCGTGATGTGGCACCGCTTCATGGCGTTCTTCAACATCTTCTTCCAACGCAACGCCGACGGCGAGAAGGCGCTGGGCGCTCTCCCCACGCCGGACTTGGAGGACCTCGAGCCAGGGAGCTGGAAGATGCTTCTCGACGCCTCCTCCTGCACCGAATGCGGCCGCTGCCAGGACCTGTGCCCCGCATGGAACACCAACAAACCGCTGAGCCCGAAGAAGCTCATGATGGACCTGCGCCAGAGCGCGCTGGATAACTACAACCCACACGAGGGGCTCAACGTGCTGGCGATGGCGGGCACGATTGATGATGACGTCCTGTGGTCCTGTACCAACTGCGGCGCGTGCGTGGACCAGTGCCCGGTGGATATCGAGCACATCGACCACGTGGCGGACCTGCGTCGCTTCAAGGTGCTGGCGGAGTCCGACTTCCCGTCGGAGCTGACCGGGCTGTTTAAGAACATGGAGACGAAGGGCAACCCGTGGGGCCGCAACGCTTCGGAGCGCCGCGCGTGGATTGATGAGGCGCGTGGCGACGGCATCGAGGTGCCGATCATCGGCGAGGACGCCGCTGATTTCTCGGACATGGAGTACCTGTTCTGGGTCGGTTGCGCGGGTGCTTACGACGACAAGGGCCGCGCCACGACGCGCGCGGTGGTGGACATGCTGCACACCGCCGGCGTGAAGTTCGGTGTGCTGGCCACGGGCGAGACCTGTACCGGTGACCCGGCGCGCCGTGCCGGCAATGAGTTCCTGTTCCAGGTGATGGCGGAGCAGAACGTTGCCACGCTTAACGACGCCTTCGCCGGCGTCCCGAAGGGCCAGCGCAAAATCATCACGACGTGCCCGCACTGCTTCAACACGATTCGCAACGAGTACCCGGACTTCGACGGCCACTTCGATGTTTTGCACCACACGCAGCTGCTTAACCGTTTGGTGCGGGAGAAGCTGCTCGTGCCGGTGCCGCGTTCCCCGGAGAACCGCCGACCCGTCACGTATCACGACCCGTGCTTCCTGGGTCGCCACAACAAGGTCTTCGACCCGCCGCGTGAGCTCGTCGAGGCGACCGGTGCTTCGCTGGCGGAGATGGACCACAATCGCGATGAGGCCTTCTGCTGCGGCGCCGGTGGTGCGCGCATGTTCATGGAAGAAAACTTGGGGCGACGGGTTAACGAGTTCCGCTCGGAGCAAGCCGTGGCGACCGGTGCCGAGCAGATTGCGACGGGCTGCCCATTCTGCAATGTCATGCTGACGGGTGGTGTGAAGTCCATCGCGCCGCAGACACAGGTCAGCGATGTGGCGCTCATGCTTCGCGACGCCATTGCCCCCTCCGGCGACCTTCCCGCCCCGCGCGAGAAGGCCTTCCTCGACACTCCCCGCCGCCTGCCCGTGGAAGCCTCCGCGCCGGCAACGCCCGAACCGGAGGAGTCTTCGAGCCCGGCTGCGCAGCCAGAAGCGACAGCTCCGAGTGCACCAACCGCGACCGCAATGCCAACGCCTCCTGCCGCGCCGAGCGCACCGCAAGCGCCCGCCGCGCCCAGCGCACCACAGGCAGTGCCAACGTCCCCTGCCGCGCCGAGCGCACCTACGGCGCCATCCGCTGCACCGCAGGCACCATCAACGCCGGCTGCCCCCAGCGCGCCGAACACGCCTGCAGCACCCTCGACTCCATCTGCGCCACAAGCGCCCTCTGCTCCCAGTGCACCACAGAGTCCATCTGCTCCAACGGTGCCCAGTGCACCGCAGGCACCAGCTGCGCCGCATGTCGCAGGAGCTCCAACCGCTCCTACAGCGCCGAGTGCTCCCAAAGCACCTACGGCACCGTCCGCGCCAGACGCACCCGCAGCTCCATCTGCACACACTCCGGCACCGAACGCAGCCTCTGTACCGCAGGCACCAGCCGCGCCCCAGGCGCCCGGTGTACCATCGTCGCCAAACGCTGCAGCTGTACCGACTGCACCGGCGGCACCCAAGGCTGCAACAACGCCAAGCGCTCCCGGTGCACCGGCGGCCCCAGCGTCAAACGTTCTCGGTGCTCCCGCTGCACCAAACGCACCGCAAGCGCCCGCAGCACCAAGCGTTCCCGCCGCCCCGAACACGCCAACAACGCCTCAGGCACCAGCTGCCCCTTCAGCGCCGCCTACGCCCAGCGCTCCAGCGGCGCCGAGTGCGCCAAACACGGGGTGCGTGCCGAAGGCTCCGGATGCGCCAACTACCCCGCCGAAGGCTCCGGGGGCGTCGGAAAGCGAGGACTAGTGCGACGTCAGCCACAGCAGCACCGCGTGAGCTAGGCGTGCCTGGTTTCGCACAGGTACGCTCTACTCCATGCAATCTGACGTGACCTACGTCCTCGCCTCGGGCGAAAATAATTACACCGACTCGCTGGTGTCCTTCGCATGGATTATGGCGGTGGCGCTGCTGGCGCCGTTGGTGTCCCATGCGCTTGGCAAGAAGATGCCGGCCGTGGCGCTGCTTATTTTCTTCGGCATGCTCATCGGCCCGTCGATGTTGGGTCTGGCCCACGAGGACCCCGGCATCGGGATGCTCAAGGAGCTTGGCGTTGGTGCGCTTTTCCTGCTTGCAGGTTTCGAAATTGACCTCGCCGCCCTGAAATCGAAGGAAGCCGCCACAGGGTTATCCACGTGGCTCATCTGCGTGGTGGCGTGTGGCGTCGGCGCCTATTTCCTCATGGACGACATCCCCGGCGCCATCGTCATGGCCATCGCTTTGACCTCCACCGCCCTGGGTACCATCACGCCGATGCTCAAACAGGAGAAGCTCCTTGGCACGCGCGTGGGCGATTCCGTAGTCATCCACGGCGCGATCGGTGAGGTCGCGCCGATTACCGCGATGGCGCTCCTGCTGGGAACGCGCTCCACGTGGACAACGATGCTGATTCTTCTCGCCTTCATCGGCATTGCCGTGGCCGTCGCCGTCATGCCCTTCGCCATTACTACCCTCATGCCGTGGTTCAAGGACGCCTTCATCTCCGGGGCGGGCTCCACCAATCAGACCATCATGCGCCTCATCATCCTGATGCTGGCCATCCTCATGGCGGTGACGGCGGTATTCGAACTCGACATTGTCCTAGGCGCCTTCGCGACGGGCATCATCCTCAACCGCATCATTCCCGATGAGTTCCATAAGGGCTTGGAAAACCGCCTCGACGTCGTTTTTTATTCCATGCTCATCCCCGTCTTCTTCGTGGTCTCCGGCATGGCAATCGACTGGAACGTCATCCTGGACGAACCCATCAAGGTCCTCGGCATCCCGCTGCTCATCCTCGTGACCCGCGGCCTGCCGGTGTTCCTGCGCGAAAACCTTCACCAAACCGGCTCCAACGTCGAAACCACACGCGAGCGCATTCAGGTTGCCCTCTATGCGGCGACCGGCCTGCCCATCATCGTGGCCGTCATGACGCTAGCGGTGGACTCCGGCATCGTCGATAGTGAAATGGCCTCCATCTTCATCGCCGGCGGCGCACTCACCGTTGCAATCTTCCCGTTCCTCTCCAGCCTCGTGCGCGGAAAAGAGCCCGCCAAGGCGGAAGAATAGGGCTGCTAGAATATAGGGCGTGACTAATCCCTTCAGCATGCGGCTTTCCGACGCCGAACGGACCGACGCCGTCAACGACCTCGCCCAGGCCTTGGGTGAAGGCCGCCTGACCATGGATGAGTTTGAGGACCGCACCGACGCCGTCATGCGCGCCACTACCCGCCGCGAGCTGGCAGAAGTCTTCATGGATATCCCCACCAAGGCCAGCAGCGAGCTGAAGATTTACTCCCAGGGCGACGTCGCGCGCGCCTACCAGTCAACCCGGAAACCCCGCTTGGCCACCGCACTGGTTGGCTCCCTCGGGCTCCTTTTCGGAGCGATCGCATCCTTCGGCACCCTGTCCGGCGCCACCGCCGCACTCACCGGCACCGGCCTACTTTTCCTCATCCCCGCGTTGTGGATCATGCTGTACGTGGCCAAGGTGGGCCCGGAGTCTTGGCACCAGCCCTCAGCGCGGCAGATTGAGCGCCAGCGCATGCGCGAGCTCAAGGCCGCCGGCGCCGAAGAACGCGCGCAGATGCGGGCGTTGGAGCAGGCGCAGTGGGCGGAGAGGCGTCGCCAAGCAAGTGAAATTACCGGGGATGCGATGAATCTTGCCAAACGCAAGCTGAAAGAGTGGAACCAGAAGTAACATATCCGGCATGACTCACAACCGGATTTTTGATCAATCCACCAAACTACAGGGCGTTGCCTACGATATTCGCGGCGAGGTTTCCACGGAAGCCGAGCGCATGGAGCTCGACGGGCACAGCATTCTGAAGCTCAACACCGGCAACCCGGCGGTGTTTGGTTTCGATGCGCCGGATGTCATCATGCGCGACATGATTGCGGCGCTGCCGACCTCGCAGGGCTACTCCACGTCGAAGGGTATTATCCCGGCGCGGCGCGCGATTGTGACCCGCTATGAGCTGGAGGATTTCCCCAGCTTCGACGTCAATGACGTGTACTTGGGCAACGGCGTCTCCGAGCTGATTTCGATGGTGACACAGGCGCTGCTTGACGACGGCGACGAGGTTCTCATCCCCGCCCCTGACTACCCCCTGTGGACGGCGGCGACGTCGCTGGCGGGTGGCACGCCGGTGCACTATTTGTGCGATGAGGAGGATGATTGGAATCCGTCCATTGAAGATATTCGCGCGAAAGTAACGGAGAAGACCAAGGCCATTGTGGTCATTAATCCGAATAACCCGACGGGTGCCGTGTACTCGCGTGAGACCCTGCAGAAAATCGTGGATGTGGCGCGCGAGTATAACCTGCTGATTCTGGCGGATGAGATTTATGACCGCATTCTGTATGACGGTGCGAAGCACATTTCGATTGCCTCGCTGGCCCCAGATTTGCTGACGATCACGTTTAACGGCCTGTCGAAGGCCTACCGCGTGGCCGGCTACCGCGCCGGCTGGATGGTGCTGACGGGCCCGAAGTCTCATGCGCGTGGTTTCATCGAGGGCTTGGATTTGTTGGCGGGCACGCGCCTGTGCCCGAATGTGCCGGCGCAGCACGCGATTCAGGTCGCGCTGGGCGGGCGGCAGTCCATTTATGAGCTCACCGGTGAGGGCGGGCGCTTGCTCAAGCAGCGCAACATTGCCTACGAGAAGCTCAATGAGATTCCCGGCGTGTCCGTGGTGAAACCGATGGGCGCGCTGTACTGCTTCCCGCGCTTGGACCCAGAGGTCTATGAGATTCACGATGACTCGAAGCTCATGCTCGACATCCTGCGCGCCGAGAAAATCCTCATGGTGCAAGGCACCGGCTTTAACTGGCCCACGCCGGATCATTTCCGCGTGGTCACGCTGCCGTGGGCCTCGCAGCTGGAGAACGCGATTGAGCGACTCGGCAACTTCCTGGTGAGCTACCGCCAGTAGCACAGCCGATACCTGAACTTCGCGCGATAGGGCCCACGGCGCAAAGAAAGCACAACACAAACGTGCATGCAGAATCCCTCACCGGCCGGTGTTATCAGTCCGGCGGGGCGGGGCTTCCCGGCTCGGAACGTGTGGATGTCCGTGATTCGGCCGGCTTTGCGGTCTGGGCGCGACGGCTTGTGCTAGGGCTCGCAACGGTGCTTACTGTTTCTTGACGGTTTTCGCGGATGCGCTGGGCGCGCGGCGCGCGGTGCGGATACACCGGTTCCCGCGGATCGCGAGGGCCAGCCGGCACCCATTTAATCTTGCCGTTTTCGCGCACGATGCGGCCCCGGCCCGGCAGTCCATTGATGGCGTTGTGGTACTTGCACAGCGGGGTGAGGTTTTCGGGGTTCGTTTCGCCGCCTTTTCGCCATTCTGTGATGTGGTGTATCTGAGAGTAATCGGCGCCGCACAGGCACCGGTCCCAGGCACAGGTAGGTTGCTCACCGCTGGCCATGATGCGCTGCTTTTCCGAGGCAACGCGCTGGGTGCGGTGGAGTTCGACGGGGCCTTTGACGCGGTCGACAAGCATGACGAGGCCTTCTTCGGCGAGCTCCCGCTCGATGAGCTCTTGGCCGGTGATTTTCGCGCCGTTGGAAAGCTGAATCACGATATCCCCGAGGTCCGGCGCCGCGGGGTCGCTGATGTCGTGCCCGAATGTCTCATCGCTGGCAGGCTCGTCAGAAGCACTAGACGCGGCGGCGGACTTGGTGGGAGGCATGGCACCCGTGGAGTCGGGGCGCAGGGTAGATGTGGTGGCGGGCTGGGTAGGAGGCGTGCCGTCAGCAGCGGGCGCGGCGGAGTCGGGGCGCGGGGTGGACGGGTCGCCCAAGCGGCCCAAGATTGTGGCGTATTCGGGAAGCTCCATGACGGCGAGGGTCTGGGGAACGGGGCGGGCGAGGCGGCCTTCGCGAAACGCAGCGGTGAACGAGCCGACTGGATCGTCCTCATCGATGTTGGGGCGCAGGTCCTCGATGAGCGCGGCCGGGGCTGTGAGCGTGAGCTTCGACAGCTCCTTGCCACGGCGAATTGTCACGCCCGGCTTCGGCGCGGGCGGCGGGTTGAGCTCACGAATGCGCTTGCGCGCATAGCGGGCCACGGCCTTTTCATCCCCCGCGATGCCGCACAACTCAATGCGCAGATCCCACGCCTCACGCTGCTTCTTCAACCTTCCTGCGAAGCGTTCAATGAGCAGCAGCGTGGGCAGGTCGTGCCCATTGGCGCGGGCGGCCGAAACGGCACGCGCCTGTTTGCGGGTGAAGGAGGTGGGGGCAAAGTAGACGTCGAAAAGCGCCAGCAAGGAACGCGCCACAGACTCCGGACCCCACGCCCGCAGCTGCTCGAAGCTCAGCCCCGCAATGCCGGCGACGAGCTCAATGCCCGCCGCCTGGCTGCGAAGATGCGCTTCCACTAGGTTCATACCAGCCACGCTAAACGCCCCACCCACACTACACAATGGCACCGCTGCCAGCCTGTGGATAACTTGTTGATCGCGTCAGCAATACTTTTCTTTATTATGAAACTCATTCACAATAGTAGGCATGACTAATCTCAGCCCGTGGCGCACGGGGCTCCTTGGACTTCTTGCCATCACGGCCCTCGCAACCCTCGCGGGACTGTTCATCCTCCGCCCCACCAGCGCGCTCACCGAGCACACCAGCCCGGACTTTTCCACCACCTACGCCCTCAACCATCCACAGGTCGAAGGCACCGTGGAGACCGTGGATAACCACCTGTGCTCCGACCCCCACACGGGCCGCGCCTTCGATGAGGCCCCGCTCATCCCCGCCGAGGGCGACGACACCTCCTGCACCCGCGCCCTCATTGACCTAAGCTCCGGCGCTGACGCAGGCCGCAAGACGCAGCTCGTATTCTATGGCGTGGCCAGCGACCCGACCCTCCACCCCGGTGACGAGGTAATTCTTACCGTCTCCAGCGACGGCACCTATGCCTTCGCTGATTTTCAGCGCAGTGGAAACCTTGCGTTATGGGCTATTATCGCGGCCCTTGTTATCGTCGGCTTCGCCGCCTGGCACGGACTGCGCGCACTATTGGGCCTTGTAATCAGCTTGGCCATCGTCTTCTTTTATCTCATCCCCTCCCTCATCGAGGGCCATTCGGCACTACCGCTCGCGCTTGTTACCTGCGCGGCCATCCTTTTCCTCGCCGTTCCCTTGGTGCACGGCGTGAACTGGAAATCAGCCTCCGCCTTAGGAGGCGCATTGGTAGCGCTAGCGATTTCGGGGGCGTTAGGGTGGGCGTCGATAAGCAGCACGGCGTTAACAGGCTCGAGCTCGGAGGATAACCTCAAGCTGCTGCTCTACATGCCGGGGGTTTCCGTCGTGGGCGTGCTGCTGTGTGGGTTCATCATCGGTGCGCTCGGCAGCCTCAACGATATCGCGGTGGCGCAGGCCTCCACCGTGCGCGAGCTGCACACCGCCGATCCGACAGTGGGGCCCGGCACGCTCTTTACCTCAGCCATGAAGGTGGGCCGCGACCATATCGCATCCATGGTGTACACCATCGTGCTGACCTATACCGGCGCGGCCCTGCCCCTGCTCATGCTCATCACGGCGGCACAGCGCCCAGCCCTGCAGATCCTCTCCAGCGACCTCGTCGCCACGGAGGTTCTGCGTTCCCTGCTGGGTGCGATGGCCTTGACACTCGCGGTGCCGCTGACCACCGTGATTGCGGCGTTTACTGTGCCGGAAGGACGCGACCAAGCGCCTCAACGGTCCAGCCCGCAGCGCGCCAAGCATCGACGCTGAGCACGTTGCGGCCGTCGATGATGTGGCGGCGGGCCACGAGCGCGCCTGCCTCAGCCGGGTCGAGGTCGCGGAATTCCTGCCACTCGGTGGCGAGGATGACCAGCTCGGTGTCCTTGAGTGCCGCGCTTGCCGACGCCGCGTAGTTCAACGTCGGGAACACCTTCTTGGCGTTCTCCATACCTTGCGGGTCGTAGACCGTGACGGCGGCACCGGCCAGGGAGAGCGAACCGGCCACGGAGAGCGCCGGCGAATCGCGGACGTCATCGGAGTTGGGCTTGAAAGCGCAGCCCAACACGGTAACGCGGTGGCCGAGGAGGGAGCCGTCGAAAGCCTGCTTGGCCAGGTCCACGACGCGGTCGCGGCGGCGCATGTTGATCGCGTCGACCTCGCGCAGGAAGGTCAGGGCTTGGTCGGCGCCGAGTTCGCCGGCGCGTGCCATGAAGGCGCGGATGTCCTTGGGCAGGCAGCCGCCGCCGAAACCGAGCCCCGCGCCGAGGAACTTGCGACCGATGCGCTCGTCGTAGCCGATGGCGTCGGCAAGCTTGACCACGTCCGCCCCTGCAATCTCGCAGATTTCAGACACGGCGTTGATGAAGGAAATCTTGGTGGCCAAAAAGGCGTTAGCGGAGACCTTGACCAGCTCGGCGGTCTGCAGGTCCGTCACGATGAACGGGGTATTCTGCGCCAGCGGCTGCGCATAGACCTCGCGGGCGACCTCTTCGGCGTTACTTACACCGTCGGCGAGCCCTGCCTCGCCGACGCCGAGGACGATGCGGTCCGGGGTGATGGTGTCCTTGACGGCGTAGCCCTCACGGAGGAACTCCGGGTTCCACGCAATCTCCACGCTGGCCCCCTCCGGGGCGAGTTCATCAGCCATCTCCTGCAGCCGCGCCGCGGTCCCTACCGGGACGGTGGATTTGCCGAAGATGATGTGCTCACCCTTGAGGCGCGGCACGAGCTCCGTGATGACGGACTCCACGTAGGTGAGATCCGCGGCATAGGAGCCGTGGGCCTGCGGGGTGCCGACGCCAAGGAAGTGCACGTTGGCGAACTCCGCGGCGTCATCATAGCTAGTGGAAAAATCTAGGCGGCCGGCCTCGATGTTGCGCTCGAGTACCTCCGGCAGGCCAGGCTCGTAGAACGGCACGCGGCCATTCTTGAGAGCTTCAATCTTGTTTTCATCAACATCTACACCGAGTACCTCGTGGCCGAGCTCCGCCATACAGGCGGCGTGTGTCGCACCTAGGTAGCCGGTACCAATAACAGTCATACGCATAACCGGCTATTTTAGGCGCTCCTGTGCCTGCTTGCCCGACGAGGTGCAGAATGTTTAGCGGAAGTTCAGATAGGACTTCGACGGCGTTGGCCCGCGCTGGCCCTGGTACTTCGAGCCGAGCACGCCGGAGCCGTACGGCGCCTCCGCCGGCGAGGACATCTTGAAGATGGCCAACTGCCCCACCTTCATCCCCGGCCACAGAGTAATCGGCAGGTTCGCGGTGTTGGACAGCTCGAGCGTGATGTGCCCGGAGAAGCCCGGATCGATGAAGCCCGCCGTGGAGTGCGTCAGCAGACCCAGGCGCCCCAGGGAAGACTTGCCCTCCAAGCGGCCTGCGAGGTTGGCCGGCAAAGTGAACTTCTCCAGCGTGGCGCCCAGCACAAACTCACCTGGGTGCAGCACAAAGGCATCACCCTCAGCCACCTCCACCTCGCTGGTGAGGTCCGGCATCTCCTGCTTGGGGTCGATATGCGTGTAGCGCGAGTTATTAAACACGCGGAAGAATTTGTCCAAGCGCACATCGATGGAGGAAGGCTGGACCATCTCGGCGTCGAAAGGCTCGATGCTCAAACGCTCTGGAGCATCAGCGGCGATGGCGGCACGGATATCACGATCAGAAAGAAGCACGGCTCATAGTCTACCTCCCCACTGGGCCTTTTATGGCCTCGGGCGGCGGCGGTGCTAAGCTTTACGACGATGCACAATCTGCATTGCGCCGACGTAGTTTAATGGTAGAACTGCAGCTTCCCAAGCTGCTGGCGCGGGTTCGATTCCCGTCGTCGGCTCCACTTATTTACCCAGTTCAGACTGGGTTTTACTTTACTCCAGCACACGTGTCCACCGTTGCATCTATGCTACAAAGCATACGGAAAGGAGTCCCGGTGTCCGCGCCTATTTTCACCCCACGAACAACCGCTGAGCTGCAACAAGAACGCGAACAGCTCCTTCAGGACCTTAGCCCTCGAACCATCGATGAGCTCCGCGCATTGCGCGCAATCGATGAGATTTCCATTGTGGACGAGGACATTCTCAACCGCTTTGAAGCACTCTCGTACGTCATTGGAGAATGATCATCCGCCATGGATGCACTCCATCTTGCGGCATTGGCAAATAGGTTCGCCAACGATGACAAACAGCTCTTAGATGATTGCCTTCCGGGACGAACGGAAGTCACAGGCGAAGCCTCCAATCGTTCGGTTTGAATACGAGCGAGACGCACAAAACAAGCCAGTATCCCACTTTCATTTCCATTCTGACTCCGTGGCCCTCGGCCTTCTGTTGGCTTTCAACGGAACAAAAGGACAAGGCGTTCCAGCAGCAAGACATCCATTTCCCTATGGGCGGTCACCGCTTCCGTGTGTGCTTAGAGGATGTAGTTGAACTTGTGATTAGGGAATTTGGCGTCGAAGTTCTTCGAGAGCTCGGCCACACCGTCCCAGATATAGAAAAATGGTCCGACAACGGCGTCCACCGAGTGGTGGCTAGTTCACTTCGTCGGCAGCGCGAAGCAGCGCCGCGTAAGCGCCGTCGCGAGCAAGCAGCTCAGCGCGGGTACCGCGCTCAGCCACGCGTCCTGAATCGAGGACGACGATCTGGTCGGCATCTCGGATGGTGGACAGGCGGCGCGCAATGACCAGGCGGGTGACATCCGCGCCAAGTACTGCTTCCTGAATGGCGCGCTCGATTTCGTTGTAGAGGGCCAAGGTCGTCTCATCAAGAATGAGCACCCGCGGGCGGCATAGTAGGGTGCGCGCGAGCGAGAGGTGCTGCTGCTCACCGCTGGCAAAGCGGTAGCCGCGCGAGCTCACGACCTTGTCCAGCCCGTCGGGAAGTACGGCAATAACCTCGTCCACGCGCGCGGATGGACATCGCCGCGAAGAATCACCTCCTCCCCCACGTCATTAGCTCGCTGATAAACCCCCGACGCTAATGCTTCGCCACTCCCGCAAAAGCCGAAAGCCTCCTCGCCTACTTGATGACTAAACAGCAAGGTGGTGGCCCGCCCTTAGGACGGACCACCACCCTTACTGTGCTCCGCGACAACGCGAATCAATGGCTCGAGGTTAGATACGTACTCTTCGACCGGTAAACGCAGCCGCTACAGTCAAGACACTGCCAAGAAGCACCAACCACCCGAGTCCTTGTCCGCCAGTAACCGGAAGATCGCCCTTACGAATATCAGCCACCTGCATGATCGAGTGGCTCTCGTCCTTCTCATCAATGCGAATGGAGACCTCCGGGTATTGCTCTGCGCCTCCTTCAAGGTCAATAGTGGGCTTACCATCTTCACCTGGATTGACAGAGAAGACTACCGGACGGGTCAGCAACTGATAGCCCTGGGGAGACTTTGTCTCCACGAGCTCATATTTCGCTCCCACTTGAAGATCCTCGACACGTAGATCAGTGCCTTTGAGGACCTTGACTAACTCCTGTGTCCCGTCCGCATTCACTTTATTGAGGGTGAATTCGGCACCCTCGAGTGCCTGCTCCTTGTTGTCGAACCCAACCTTTTCTACGGAAAGATCAAATCTCACTGCTACCGTCTCGTTTGCGATAGTGCAGTTCACGATAGCGCGGAAGGGCACGTCCACACCGAAGCCAGGCTTACTGGAATCAGTATTATCGTTTCGGACTTCGACATCAGAGGTAACCCACGTTCCACGCGCAGCATCGAACTCATTCTTTGTGCATACTGCATTTTTTTCGCCCACGGGGCGCAACTTATAGCCGGCCTGCTGGTGCTCAACCACGGTAACTTTTTGGCCCTTGCCGTCCGACTGGTCGAGCGAGCGACCGTAGCTTCCGTCTTCCCCGGTCACGTCCGTGACACTGGATTCACGGCCGCTATTATCATCACCGTCGATGATGTCCTTCTCCCCGTTGTCCACGGAGGTATCAAACGTCCAGCCCTTACCCGGGGTCGGGGTATCACCATCGCCGTATATGAGCTTGGTCACGTTGATTGAGCCGAAGCAATCCTTGAGCACAAGATCGCTAAGTTCATTCACCAGCTGATCAAAGTCGCGAACGGTAGTGACAGCGTCCTCGCTAGAAATGTCCGCACCGATCGACTTAGTGTTACGCACGGCCGCGCGCCAAATCTCCGGTTGGTTCGTGATGTCATATTGTGTCGCGGTGTCTTCATCCGGGGTATCCCACATCAGTACCTCGCCGTCCGTGACGATATCTCGAACAAAGTCCGCCTCACCGTAGTAACTCGGGTAACCGTAACCGTCCAGCTCCGGCCACGCCTTATCGATTCCTGTCGGTGCTTGCGGCGTATTCGGCGTCCTCTGCTTCTTGACGGTCCCGAGTCCGAAGTAATCGTCTTTCAGAATGTGCTCGTTGACCGGTTCAAAGCCAACCATGACAGTCTCGATCCTGGTGCCCGAGCCCTTCAGCCGGTTAGCCTCATTCACCGCGGCCGACAAGTCACTCTGGTTGATCAGCGTACCAATATCGAAACCAAGGGGATAGTCCCGCTTACTTGTCGTGGGCAGGCCATCGGAGATGAAATACACCACGTCGAACTCGCCGGATGGTACCTGACTCAGACCGGCCTCGTAGTTGGTGCCGCCACGGCCGTCGCGCTCGAAAGGCTCGGCGATGGCGTTGACGGCGTCGCGAAGCTTCTGGACATCGCCCTCGTTGTTCAGGCTCAGTGTGTCCGTCGACATACCGGGGATAGATTTGGGTGCCGAAGCGAAGTTATAAATCGCCATCTGGCTGCCGGTCCCCTGCAGCGCGTTGATGACCCCAAGGCCAGCGTCTCGGCTAGCAAAGACACCACGGCCTTGTTCCCTAGCGATAGAGTCGGAGGTATCGAATACAAGCGCAATCTTGCCACCGCAGCGTTGAGGCAGGGGCGGGTTCGGGGAGGAAGCGGGCAGCCAGTCCAGCTGCTCTCGCGGCGTCTCTGGCGCATCGACTTCGATCTTTTTCGCATCGCGGTTAAACCATTCAGGTCCTTGGTGCCACAACGTCATCTCACACCCGGACGGAGTGGAGTTCAAGGGGATGCGTGCTTCCACGTCATAGGAGACGATGCTCGGATCGGCCCGCTGGTGGTCTTCTTTGAGCTTAAAATAGACGCTATCCCCGCTCACCGTAATCGTGTAGTCAACGTCCTTCTTCAGCTCGGTCCAACCCGCTTGAGTGGAGCCGAACCGCAACTGCAGGCGTGGATCAGCGGTGTTTATTGCGTTGGCGAGGTCAAAGACACCATTAACCTTTACCTCGACAACGCCGACGTCCTTGCCACCAAACTTACGCGTATTTTGCGACTCGTCCCACCAGGTCTTTGAGAACAGAAGACCATTGTTGGCCTGACAGGTATCGTAGGCCCTGTCATTTCCGAGCGGGCGGAAGTTCTTCGCCTCCGTGGGATTACCCTCCGCTGGCGGCTCTGGGGGCGCCAACTCAATTCCCTCCATGGTGGCTGTCATACTCGACAGCTTCGGGGCCTTGGCCTGACCTGCCCTCCACTGGACCACGATGGGTGTCCCTGGCTGCACCTCTACTCCGTCAGGCAAGCTGACGGTCAAGGTTTTTTGCGTAGCCGAAATCGACGATACTGGATACGACTTCCCATTGATGGTCAGCCTTCGATCTCCAGCATCAGTGTTGCTGGCGAACTTCTCCGTAGTCTTGATAGTCAGCTGTTTCATCGACATCGACTCGGTCGCCACCATGTGGACCGAGAAGACGTTGCTGTATTCGGCGTTCACGCTGTTGATCGTCACTGGGGCTTGGACCGTGGTTTGGGCCTCAGCCGTTGGAGTCGACAGCGTGGAACTGCCGTTCTCTACGACCAGCGGAAAGACGCCGAGGACAAGCATGAGTACAAAGCTTGCCGCTACGCTCTTACGGGCGACGCTGCGCAACATCTTCATCGTTTCCATTCTCTTCATCGCTGTTCACCTTTGTTATTCCTGCGCATGACGTAGCCTCCCAGGAGCAGAAGCAGTGCTCCCGCTGCCACGATTCCCAGGACCGACGCGCCGGTCTGCGCCAACTCGCGGAACGTCGACTTCCTTGGCTGGTCGGTAGAGGGGCCGGACACCGGGCTCGTGGTGTTCCCGGGAGCGCCCGTAATAGAGTCGAAGGGTCGATCTGGAGTGGACGTCGGAGTGCTCGTCGGCCTCGGGGCGGGAGTATCCGTGGGTGTCGAAGTGGTCGTCGGGGTGGGCGTTGGCCTGGGGTCGGGAATATCAGTGGGTGGCGGGACGTCGCCGCCATCGTCCTCGGTCTTGGCCTTCACGCTTAGCTCGTGCAACCAGCTGCCATCCTCGTTGGTCGCCGGAAGGATGATGAGCATGGGGCGGATGTCTTCGTGTTTCTCACCCTCGCGCGCAGGCTGCTCCACCTCTATCAGGTAGATCCCGGCGGGCAAACCGTCGAAGCGAACCTTGCCCTGTTCGTCGCTGACACGGGAGAGTGCCGGGTCGGTGAAACCGCGGTCTCGGGCCTCGTCCACGGTCAGGCGGAGAGCACTGTCGTAGCCTCCACGGGTCCGAATGTCGATGCCAGCGACCCGCTTAAGGGTGAAGGTGTAGCCACTCAGGGAGCCTGGCGGAAGCTCCCCCGGGGGAATCTCATCGAAGGGGTTGCCCTTTGGCAGCGTGATAGTCAGGCTGTTGGGCTCGTCCCCGATCGTCGTCGGATCTACGTGGACGGAGGCACCCGCGTAACCGGAAATCACCTTGGCCTCTGCCACTGCTGGGGTAGATACCGCCAAGATTCCTCCCAGGCACAAGGCGGCCGCTGCGCGGGAAAATTTTTGTGTGCTAAACATGTACAATCTATTCCTCCACCAAGGATGACGGGTGGTGGGCCTCTTTGTATTTACGAGTGGTCTTCACAATCCACAGGGACAGCAGTACTGCAACGAGCAGCGCGGCGGCCATCAACGCCCACATCCACCAGAACCAGTGGAGCTTACTGGGGGCGAAGGCTTCGGCAGCTTCTTCGTCGAAGGGAACTCGGTCGGCCGTCACCAGTAGTCGATGCGAGTTAACTCCGTAAGGCGTGCAGGTAATCAATGTGAGCTGATCCTTGCCGGGCGTAGGACGTAGGCCGCTAGTCTCATGTGGGAGCACCACCTGAATGTCCGTGACCTCGTACTTCATCCTCTGCCCGGAGACACCCATGTATATCGGGTCACCCTTCCCCACGTCGGGGAGATGGTCAAAGAGTGTGGCACTGGTCAAGCCTGTGTGGGCTGTGAGGACCGCGTGGGTGCCTTCTCCTCCCACTGGTAGGTCAGAGCCGTAGAGGTGCCCGACTCCCTTCTGCAAAACCTCTTCACTCGTCCCGTGGTAGACGGGCAAATCGATATCAGCGCTGGGCACGACGAGGCGTGCCATGACTTCGTGGGTGTCTAGCTCCGCGAGGTAAGCCTGATAGTCGGCGTTGTCTTCGGAGATTCGGGCTAGCCAAGGGTCCAGGATAGGACCCGCCGTGCGGAACTCGTTGTATTTCTGCGCCGAGGCGAGTTTCTGGGAGACTTCCTCCTGATCGGCCGCGTCTAATTCCTTGGTATAGGAATCAGCGACGCGCATTTGCTCCCAATTATTCAGTTGTGTAACTACCACTGGGTAGAGCAACGCAACGATGGCGCACAGAGACAGGACGACCGTAGGAAGGAGCTTCCTCAGAAGCGACTTCGACGCGCCCTTCGGCCCCGCTGCGGATGCGGTATCTCGCAGAACCATATTTTCCTACCTTGCTGGACGCAACGCGCCCTATCCGGTGGTTGTTAAAACCAAGGTGAGCCCCGCGCCCTCTCCACGGGGAGGGCGCGGGCTAACAGACTGAGGTCAATGCGCTCAGTCTGGCTGGGACCTTAAGCCTCAGCGTTGGCGCGGCGAGCCGTCCAAGCGGCCAAGCCAGCAATCAAGGCACCGAGCGCCGCCAAGAGTCCGATACCCATGCCACCGGTAAGAGGCAGCTTCGGCATCTCGGAGCGCTTGTTCTCGATCTTTGCGTCGTACTGAACAGGGGTGGTGGTGTTCAGCTTCTGATCATCGGATACGAGCTTGAAGGAGTGGACCTCGGTGGTAGCGACGTAGCCACTTGGAGCCTTGGTCTCCACCAGGCAGTAGGACTTGTCAATCTCTTTAGAGTCATCCTCGATGTTGGTGACGTGGATGCCGTCGATGATGACCGAGCCGTCGTCGCCGGTGGTCCAGGTGGACTTACCACCGATGGTGATCTTGTTCTGATCTTCGAGCTGAGCCTTCTTGGTTTCGGTGCCTGCGCAGCGGTAAAGCTCGAACTCAGCACCCTTCAGCTTGGTCTCTTTACCTTCTTCGGTCTTGACCACGTTGACCAGACCCCAGTAGGACTTGACCTTGTTCGACGTGGTCTCGGTCTCCTTTTCCTGGCCCGGGAAGTGGACAAACTGCTTAGCCTCGTTCACGGCAATGCCGTCGGTGCCGGTAATAGCTTTCACCTTGGCATCGATGGTCAGATTGACGGTGCTGCCCGCCGCAACGCCAGTGAGCTTACCCAGGCCAGTGTCGGTGAATTTAACCTCGACGGTGCCCGCAGCCTGATCGATAGCAAGGGTGTAGTCAGTGCCCTCAGCGATGGTTGTACCATCGGACAGCTCAACAGCGGCGCGGATGTTCTCAAGGTTCTCGGTGTCCAGCTGGTCGGTGATACGGAAGGACTTGAGCGTCTCACCTTCCGGAATCACCGGGATGGCGCCTTTCACCAGATACTGAATGTCATCACCAACATTCTTATCGGCGTCCTTAACTTCCTTGGTGATGCCAGAGGTGGTGTTCTTGGGCTGAACGGTGACGTCGTAGTTCCAGCCATCACCTTCTGCGTTGGTGTACGGCAGGGATACAATGAACGGGGTGGAGGGGGCGATCTCCGAGGCCTCGTAGGTTTCACCGGTGGCGGTGTCTTTAACCTCGCCGTCGATGGTCTCGGTGAACAGCCAAATGCCCTGAACCAGACCAGCGCCCTTGTTCAGCGTCAGCTTGCCATCAGCACCGGTAGTGCCGGTGACAGTCGTCTGGGTCGCAGCAGCACCAAGCTCCTCGTAGTTGGAGGCCGTGAGCTTACCCAAATCTTCCGGCTTGACATTGTCGACGTTAAGCAGAGTACCGGTGAAGGTAGCGCCTTGGAGGGGGTTACCGGTGACGTTCGGATCGGGCTTGCCGGTGCCCGGGCCACCGATGGAGGTCGGGTTGAGGCGCTTATCGATGGTCAGTGTGACATCGGCGTTGGGATCAATGGTGGCGTTATTGGTGGGGTTCTCCTGTGCGACAGCGAGCGGAGCCTGAGCTACGCCAACTACCCCCCCAACTGAAAGTGCCAGTCCGAGGATGGCTGCAGCACCGGTGGAGCGAACGAGCGCAGAATTCTTCATGAGCGAAAAGCCTTTCTTGAATCTAACACCCGATAGGCAGAAGGCCCCTTCACATGCAGGTGTTAAACATGGGTCTTGGGGAACCTGTTTAGATTCTCCTGTGAATAATTATAAAGCAGCCTGGCCTTTTTACAACTTGCAGGTCACAGCCTTCTCACTACCCCCCCAACTTTAGGGGCCCTTCCGGTTTTAGAGTGCGTTGATTTT
>NZ_KV813903.1:32768-141373 GCF_001813755.1 Corynebacterium sp. HMSC074H12 | reverse complement strand
GATATCAGGTGTCTACCAAACAGGGGTCAGGTCCTATCGCGGACAAAGCCACCTACCACAGGTCATCGACGCCATGTTTAATACAGACCAGCTCGAAGCGGAGTCCAAGCGCCTAGACGAGAAAATCCGCGCTCTTGCCAGCGAGATTGAATCATTGGTTGCAGAAAATCAGCGGGTAGCGCAAGACCAGGACCAATACCTCGCCCGCTACACCCAGCTAGAAGCGCGATACCAGAAAACCCTGGGCCGCAAACAAGCCATCGAGGCCGAGATTGCTGCCAAGAGTGCCAAGGCCACTGCGATCAAAACCGCCTACACCCAGTTGGCCGACAAGCCCATCCAGCATTTTCAACCATCCCAGTGGACAGCGCTTATCGACCATGCCGTTATCGGAGCCAACGAGATCCAGTTCGTCTTCAGAATCGGCACTGAAATCACCGTGCCTATTGCTAGCAGGCTGCCAGTTTCTTCCACTTCCTGATTTTGGTGCGAAACGTCGTAAATGGCGCGACGGTGTTGATATGCACCCATTTCCACACCGGCCACGCCGACGGGGTGGAAGAAGCCCACGCACGCTGACCCGAACTAAACAATTCTGATTCGGTTAGACCGCCCACCATTTTGACTATCTCACCAAGCAGGATCTTGAACCTGTCGATCAAATCCTCAGTAGATACCTGCTCCCAGCGTTGGTAGAACGATTCATACAATCCGCCCAGTTGATTCCACTTAAAACCAGGTGCCGGAGTCACCACGTCAAGACCGGCTTGTTCGTCACGTTCCCAGCCGAGCAGTAATTCCATCCAGCCAAGCTGGTAGGCGATCATCTGCCGGGGCGTGCGGTCAACACCGTCAACCAGCCGGTCCCAACCATCGCCAGGAACGCCTACGAACTCGCCGATAAAAAGTTCGCCACGCTTAGTAATCTCTGCGGCTAGTTCATCGCCGGACGCATACGATCTCACCACACACCTCCTCGTGAAACGGCCTTAGGTTTAACGCTTCGTTAGCGCGTTAAACCCTGAATACGCATTTTACTAGGGCAAACAAGATACCCGCTAACGCAAAACCCAAACCCGCTAACGCAAGCGATTTTTCACACCCCCCTAAGCGATACTCGCTAACGCAAAAGGGTACTTATCAAATCCGACGTCTAAGTGGAGCCGCCTGCGAGAATCGAACTCGCGACCTTCTCATTACGAGTGAGATGCTCTACCGACTGAGCTAAGGCGGCACGATGCAGTGTGTATATGCACCGCCTGAGAGTTTAGCCTAGGCCTGGGCTGATAAAGAAATCGGGCTATCACCTGTAGTGTGCACGCAGCACACGTGCTGGTTAGCGCGCGCCACAGGCCAGGCGCAGGCGGCCCACCATGCCGTCGAAAGCCACTTGCGGCGTGACGTTCTGCGGCAGCTGCTCGCGGCAGGTGCGGATAGCGGACTGGGCGGCCAGCAGGCCGTCTTCGCTCACGCGTTGAGCAAGTTCACCGGCTAGGCCCGCGAAGTCCGGGTGGGTCATCTCCACTTCAGCGCCAACTTTGAGCATGAGCGCATCGCGGTAAATGCCGGCGAGATCCACGAGGGCGATGTCGAGGCCGTCAGCAATGCGGCGCTTAGCGCGCTTCTTGTGGAGATCCTCCAGGTCCTTCAGGGCACTGCGGGCGTCGCGCTGTGCCTTGGCCGCGCCTTTACCTTTGGCACCAACGCCGAAGGATTGCTCAATCTTGGAGCGCTCCGCCTCCTCTGCCTCCGCGTGGGAGTCCTTAGCGTCCTTCTCAATGAATTTCAGCAACGCGGTGACAGACTGGAAGGCCTGGGAGCCGTGGAAGACGTCCTCAGCCAGGTTGATGGCCATGGCACGGCGCTTTTGTGCGGCCGGGTCTTTGACGAGGTGTCGCGCACGCCCCACGTGGCGCAGGGTGGTCACGGCGGCTAGGCGCGCGTCATCCTCGCTGGCGCCTTCGGCAACGAGCTGCTTAACGACGCCCTCCACACTCGGCGCCGGGATATAAAGGTGCCGGCAGCGGGAGCGCAGAGTGACCGAGAAGTCCTCCGGGTCCTCTGAGGGTGCCACCATAATGATGACGGTGCGCTCCGGCGGCTCCTCCACGGTCTTGAGCAACGCATTGGCGGCCTCGTTGCGCAGGCGGTCGGCTTTGTTAAAGATGACCACGCGCCACGGCGCCACACTGGGCAGGCTGGCCGCGCGCCCGATAACCTCACGCGCCTCGCCGACGGTGATGAACTGTTCCTTGGGGTCCACGTAGACCAAGTCGGTGTGCTCTTGATTCTCCAAAACGCTCTGGCAGGACGGGCAGCGCCCGCAGCCGGGGTCGCCGTTCGCGTCGGCAGAAGTACACATGAGCGCTGCGGCAAAGCATTGCGCGGCCAGTGAGCGCCCAGCACCGGGAGGGCCTGTTAACAGCCAGGAATGGCTCATCGCGCGCGGGTCACCCTCGCCGCGTGCCGCGCGGGCAGCACTGAGGATGGTGTGGGCGACGGAGGGGGCGTCGGCAAGCCTTTCGGCAACGCTGGAGGTGTTCACTCGCCCTAGCCTACTGGGATAACTAAAGTGATTAACCATGAATAGACTGATGCGTGGCGCCCGCTGGTTGTGGAGCACCCAATGGCCGATGTACGCCGCGCTCGTCTTGGGCGCCAACATCATCGGCGCCATCGCGATTATGACCTTTGTGGTCTTCTTCCTCCCCATGCCGGAGATTTCGGAGTTCATCTCCGATACCCCGCACCTGTGGACCTACGGTTCACTCTTTGTCATCTTCGCCGTCATCATCGGCATTGCGGTAACGTTGCGCATCTTCCGGCCAGTACTGGATTGGCAACGCAACCCCACGGCCCACGACCCCAACATGGTTCGCAACCTCGTGCTGCGCATCCCCATTTACCAGGCCGGGGTTGCCGCTATGGTGTGGTTGCTCGGCATCATCCTGGCTGTGGTGCTCGCCGGCCAACAATCAGCGAGCTTGGGAATCGTGGTGGGAGTGTCCTCCACGCTGGCCGGTGCCCTCGTGGTGTTGCTCACCTATCTACAGGCAGAGCGCCTTGTGCGGCCCGTCGCGGCGGAGGCCGTGGCGCGGCGCTTCGAGGATTCCACGTTGGAGCCGCCAATTAAGTACCGCCTGATGTCCACGTGGCTCATGACTTCCGGTATCCCGCTCATCGGCATCATCTTGGTCCACGTGGGCCAGAAATCGGGGATGTTCACCGCTGATACCTCCGATATTATTCCCGCCATCATCGCGCTGAGCATCACCGCGTTAGGTACGGGGCTTATCGGCACCATGTTCGCCATGATGAGCGTGGTGGACCCCATCCTGGAATTGCAGGACGCCATTAACCGCGTGCGCCGCGGCGAGACCGATGTCCAGGTGGATATCTACGATGGTTCCGAACTCGGTGTTCTCCAGGCCGGCTTCAACGAAATGATGCGCGGCCTGCGTGAGCGCCAGCGCGTGCGCGATATCTTCGGCCGCTATGTCGGCACCGAGGTAGCCCAGCGTGCTCTGGAAGAACGCCCGGAACTCGGCGGCGAGGACCGCAAGGTGGCCGTGCTGTTTATCGACGTCATCGGGTCCACCACCTTCGCCGTCAACCACACCCCGGAAGAGGTCGTGGAGGAGCTCAACAAATTCTTCGAGCACGTCGTCGAGGTGGTGCACCGCAACAAGGGCATCATCAACAAATTCCAGGGTGACGCCGCCCTAGCCGTCTTCGGCGCGCCACTCACGGTCTATGATGCCAACTCCATGGCGCTGCAGGCTGCCCGCGAGCTGCGTCAGGAACTGCGCGGTTTGCAGCTGCAGGCGGGCATCGGCGTGGCCGCGGGCCACGTGGTAGCCGGCCACATTGGTGGTGCGGACCGCTTTGAGTACACCGTGATTGGGGACGCCGTCAACGAGGCCGCCCGCCTGACCGAACTGGCCAAGGACACGCCGGGACAAGTGCTCACCAACTCCGCCACTCTGCGCGGAGCCAACGAGGCCGAGCAAGCACGCTGGACACTGATGAAATCCATTGAGTTGCGTGGGCGCCGTCGCATGACGCAGTTGGCACGCCCCATTCGCCCGACGTTGGCCGAACGCGCCCAAGGATAAGCAAGTCCTTGTGACTCTGGTAGCTTCGGAGCCATGCCCCAACAGCCACACCAGCCCCATCCACCACGCCAGACTTCGAGTCCTCGCCTCCTTGTCCCCGATGTCGCTCGCGGCATGGCCCTGCTGGGCATCGCTCTAGCCAACATCACCACTGGGTGGATCTCCACCAGCGGTGAGGGGCCTGACGCCTACTTTGGCGGTGTCGAGACCCTCGCGGACAAAATCTATGTGGTCTTTGCCGCCATGTTCGTCCACGTGCGTGGCCTGCCGATGTTCTCCACGTTGCTGGGCTTCGGTGTGGGGCTTATCGCGATGAGCTTGTGGCGGCGAGGTTTCCCGCTAGGCCGCGCGCGGACGGTGATTGTGAAGCGCTACGGGTTCTTAGCGCTGTTTGGAGCACTGCACTGTCTTTTCCTGTTTATGGGAGACATCATGATGTTGTACGGAATGATGGGCATTCTCATCGCGCTCGTACTTTTCCTCTCCGATAGAGTCCTCATGATCGTGGCCTATGTGCTCTTCGGGCTCACAGTATTGATCGGTATCGGCATGGGGATTGGTTCCGCGTTCATTGATACCTCGACGGTTGATGTTGGCGCATTCTCCTCCGCACAAAACTACTGGGAGTTGCTGGGCGAACAAGCCTTCATGGTGGTCGCCCAGCTCCTCTCAATGCCCTTCACCGGCTTCATTGTGCTGCCCGTGATGCTCGTCGGCTTCGTATGGGCGCGCCGCGGCACGCTGGCGGGCGGACACCGCCGCGAGCTTTGGATCTGGACGGCGATTACCGCGGCCATCATCCTCTTCATCGGTCTGCCGTGGGGCTTGGCCGCCAGCGGATTCATTGATCCGGCACTGGCGGAGCCTCTCAACGCAGCAAATAGCTTCATCGGTATGCTCACCGGCCCAGGCATCGTGGCGGCGGCGACACTTGCCTTGGAACCCCTGCAGCGTCGTGGTGCGCGCCCATGGTTCCTTTGGCCGTTGATTGCGCTGGGTAAGCGTTCCATGACCGGCTACGTGCTGCAGTCCGTGTTCTTCTTGGCGCTGGTCTACCCCTTCACGCTCGACATTGGACCCGAGTTCAGCGCCGCGGGTCAGGCAGCGCTGGCCGCCGGCGTGTGGCTAGCAACGCTTCTCATCGCCTGCGCGCTTGAGGCCGCAGGCAAGCCTGGTCCTTTCGAGTGGGTCCACCGCCGCTTGTCTTATGGAAAGACGATGCGCCCGGAGTTGGGGGCTGTGCCTAACCCTGTGCCTTCCGCGCCAGGCCATCCACCAGCAGCACCAGGCCTACCGTCTGGGCCGCCGACTGGCCCGCAGCCAGGAGCTTTCCCACAGTCTTTCCCGCAGCAGGGAGCTGCGCCGCACGCGTTCGGGCCACCGTCGCAGCCTCAGAGGCCAGAAGAAGGTTGGCGCCGTGGCTAATCCCCTGCGTAGATTCGGCAGCACGCAAGGCTGGGTCACCGGCTAGCGCGGAAAGCGCAGCCGCTGGGACTCCAGCGACAGCCGTGGCGAGGCGTTCGCTGCGAGTACGAGCTAGCGCGATGCCAGCCGCCCACGCGCCCGTGCGCAAGCTCCAGCCCAACGCATCATTGCGCGCATCGCGCAGCGCCCACGCAAAGGAGGCGTATTGCACACTCACGCACGTCACGCCGAATGTCGTTGGTTTACCGCACTTGGCGGCTTGGCCCACGGCAGCAGCGATGAGTCCCACGCGGGTCTCTGGTGAGCAGTCGGGGCGTAGGGCCAAGGCCACAGGGGCTGCAACCGTCGTCGCGGTGCCCAGCGTGCGCCACGTAAACAGGCCCGACCATGCGGCGGTCTCCCCCGCGGCAAGCGCGCCGAGGGTGAAGTGATCGCGGCCAGCAAAGGCTGGGCCCACCGCGCGCAAAAGAGCCGCAGTACCTTCCTGGGTACGGTCCAGCATGTCGCGCGCGAAGCTGGTCTTCATGGCCTAACTACTTCCTGCGCGATCCGGCCTTGACCACGTTCTTCGTGCCCGGGGAGGGCTTCTTCGTAGCCTTCTTGGTCGCCTTGCGCGTCGACTTCTTGGTGGCCTTCTTCGTCGATTTCTTAGTCGACTTCTTGGTGCTCTTCTTCGTGCCCCCGTTGGCGGCTTCCTTGGCGCGGCGCTCAGAGAGGAGTTCGTTGGCGCGGGCGTCGGTAAGCTGCTCCGGATCGTCGCCACGGCGCAGCGAGGCGTTCGTCGTGCCGTCGGTGACGTACGGGCCAAAGCGGCCGTCCTTGACCGTCATCGGCTTGCCGGAGACGTCATTGTCACCCAGCTGCTTAATCGGCGGCTGTGCGGCAGCGCGTCCACGGCGCTTCGGCTCCGCGTAGATGCGGCGCGCCTCGTCCAGGGTGATGGAGAAGATCTGCTCCTCCTTGGCCAAGGAACGCGAATCCTTGCCCTTCTTCAGGTACGGGCCATAGCGGCCGTTCTGCGCGGTGATGACCTCGCCGTCCGAGGGGTCCACGCCCACCTCACGCGGCAGGCTCAACAACTTGAGTGCTTCCTCCAGCGTGACGCTGGACGGCTCCATCGAGGCAAAGAGCGAGGCCGTACCCGGCTTGAGCTTCTCCTCAACGTACTCAGCAATGCGCTTTTCCTTCTGCTTCGCCGCAGTCTTGGTCTCCCAGTTCTTCGCGCGCTTGCCCTCGGCCGCGCGCTGGGCGTCCTCCGCGGCGCGCTCTTCCTTAACGATCTCCTCGGCTTCGGCCTCGGCCTTCTCGCGCTCGTCGTCACGCACCTGCTCGGTCACGTACGGACCGAAGCGGCCTTCCTTGGCCACGATGGTGCGGCCATTCTCCGGGTTCTGGCCCAGCTCACGCCCGCCCTGCGGGGTGGCAAAGAGCTTCTCTGCGAGGGCCTCGTTGAGCTCATCCGGGGTGACCGTCTCCGAGAGGTTAGCGCGCTGGTACTCCACCGTGCCGTCCTCGTTGGTGCCCACGGCGCGCTCGATATACGGACCGTAGCGGCCCACGCGCACGAAGACATCGCGGCCTTCCGCGTCGGTGTAGAGACGCAGCGAGTTGACCTGGCGGGCATCGATAGCCTCCAGGTTGATGTCCACCAGGGACTTCAGGCCGCCGTGGCGGGCAATGGATGCGGCCTTGCGCTCGCCGGCCTCGGTGTTGCCAAAGTAGAAGTTAGTCAGCCAATCCGTGCCGTTCTCCGAACCGGCGGCAATGGCATCGAGCTCATCCTCCATGGAGGAGGTGAAGTCATAGTCCACCAGCTCGGTGAAGTTATTCTCCAGCAGGCCCACCACCGCGAAGGCAACCCACGAGGGCACCAGCGCGTTGCCGCGGGAGAGCACGTAGCCTCGGTCCTGGATGGTCTTGATGATGGAGGCGTACGTCGACGGTCGGCCGATGCCCAAATCTTCCATCTTCTTCACCAAGCTGGCCTCGGTATAGCGCGCCGGCGGGTTGGTGGAGTGGCCGTCGGCAGTAACGGCGGACGTCGTGAGCGTATCGCCCTCGTTGAGGTGCGGCAGGCGGGATTCCTCGTTCGAGCCCTTCGCCGCAACGTCTTCATAAGCCTTGAGGAAGCCCGGGAAGGTAATCGTGCGGCCGGTGGCGGAGAAGTCCACGTCGTGGCCATCGGCAGATGCCTGCACGGTCACCTTCATCGACGTTCCCTTGGCATCGGCCATCTGAGAGGCCACGGTGCGCTTCCAAATCAGCTCGTAGAGCTTGTACTCCTCGGCGTCGAGCTGCCCGGCCAGCTGGCCCGGGGTGGCAAAACGCTCACCGGCCGGGCGGATGGCCTCGTGGGCCTCCTGGGAGTTCTTCACTTTACGGTCATAGGTGCGCGGCCCGTCGGCCACGAACTCGGCGCCGAAAATGGACGTCGCCGCCTCACGTGCCGCGTCCAGGCCCTGCTTAGACAGGGAGGTCGAGTCGGTACGCATATAGGTAATGTGACCGTTCTCGTAGAGGCGCTGCGCAATGCGCATCGTGCGCTCCGAGGTGTAGTGCAGGCGCCGACCCGCCTCCTGCTGCAGGGTCGAGGTCATAAACGGCGCGGAAGGCTTGCGCGAATAGGGCTTGTGCTCAACGCTGGCCACGGTCATGGTGGAGCCCTCCAGCGCGCTGGCCAGCTGCTCCGCCTGGGCCTGCTTGACGACGACCACCTCGTCGCTCTTCAGCTGACCCCTATCGTTGAAGTCGCGGCCCGCGGCCACGCGCTTGCCGTCGAGGGCGCTCAGGCGCGCGTCGAAGTCCGGCGTGGACTTCAGCGTTGCCGTGAGATCCCAGTACTCGGCGGGGATGAACGCCATGCGCTCGCGCTCGCGCTCGACGATGACGCGGGTAGCCACCGACTGCACGCGGCCAGCCGATAGCCGCGGCATGACCTTCTTCCACAGCACCGGGGAAACCTCGTAGCCGTAGAGGCGGTCCAGGATGCGGCGGGTTTCCTGGGCGTCGATGAGGTTTTCATCGAGCTCACGGGTATTTTCTGCTGCCTCCAGGATGGCGGACTTGGTGATCTCGTTGAAGACCATGCGGCGCACCGGCACCTTGGGCTTGAGCACTTCCAGCAGGTGCCAGGCAATGGCCTCACCCTCGCGGTCGGGGTCTGTTGCGAGGTAGAGCTGATCGCACTGCTTCAGCTTGGCCTTGAGGTCAGCGACCTTCTTCTTCTTGTCCTGGCTGATGACGTAGAGCGGGGTGAAGTTATCCTCCGGGTTAACACCGAGGCGCGCCCAGGATTCCTTCTTATATTTGGCGGGGACGTCGGCAGCGCCGCGGGGAAGGTCCCGGATGTGGCCGACGGAGGCCTCAACAATGTACTTATCGCCGAGGTAAGGCTGAATCTTCTTCGCCTTGGTTGCTGACTCGACGATGACCAGGGTCTTCCCCGGGCCGGTAGCTTCTGCCACTTCGACTTCATCCCTTCCGATGGCTAGTCCTCTGCTGGGCAATTGCCCCTAGAGTACACAGATAGAGGTTCACTCTAGTTATTCAGGCCAGTACACGTCCACACAACCGGGGGTCTATACTGGCCGTCCGAGGATTCGCCTCACAGTACACAACCGGGAGACAGCGTGATTGCGTCTATTACTGCATGGTTCGAGGTCATCATGGCCACACAGTGGATTTATCCGCTGGTGGGCTCGCTGATTTTCCTCGACTGCTTCTTCCCTGTTTTGCCTTCAGAGGTTCCCCTCAACATGGTGGGCGCCTGGTCTGGTTCCCAAGGATTCCCCCACCTCCCCACCATGTTTTTCGTCGCCATGGTTGCCGCCATTTTGGGGGATAACTTGTGCTTCCTCCTAGGTACCCGGCTCATTGCCCTTATTAATAGAGCCCAAAAAGGCACGAAGGCTTATGACGCCTTGACGTGGGTCAAGCGCAACATTCGGCGCAGCGGCGGCGCGGCCATCATCATTGCGCGTTTCATCCCCTCAGCCCGGCTCTTCATGACGATTCTGCTGGGCTCCATGCGCTACCCGTGGGTACTGTTTTTCTTCTTCGACACCATCGGCGTCCTGCTGTGGGTGGCACAGGCTCTAGCCATTGGTTATCTCGGCGGCGTGGCCTTCTCCGGCTCACCCGCGATAGCCATGCTCATTTCCATCATCGCCGCCGTCATCATCGGCTTCGGCCTGCAGAAAGGCCAGAATAAGCTGCTGGAATGGTGGGATACCCGGCGCGGCTACGCCGAATCCCCCTAGACCACCTCGACGTTGGTGGCCTGCTGGCCTTTAGCGTCTTCCCCAATCTCAAAGGAGACGCGCTGATTGTCTTCGAGGGTACGGAAGCCGGTTCCTTGGATTTCGGTGTAGTGCACGAAGATGTCGCCGGAGCCGTCCTCCTGCTCAATGAAGCCGTAGCCTTTTTCGGCGTTGAAGAACTTGACGGTACCGTATGCCATGATGAGTTGTCCTTTGCGGAAATAAAGTAATGCAAACTAGTGCACTAGTGTGCCACGTTTGGACACCTGCAGCAGATTAGTGGAGGCAAGCGTGAGTGAGAACCCTCTAGGTGAGGAGCTCGTCGAGCACCTTGTTGAGCGTTTCCCCGAGTCCGAGCTAACACACTCCACTACCCTGCCCGCCCAGCCAGCGAGCTATGCCGAGTGGCCAGAGTGGGTGCTGCCGGAGTTGCGGTCGGCGTGGGAGGAGCAAGGCGTCGCCAAGCTCTATGCCCACCAGGTCGCCGTGGCACAGGCCGCGTGGGAGGGGCGCGATGTGGTGGTCTCCACCGGCACGAGTTCCGGAAAGTCCCTGGGCTACCGTTTGCCCATCCTGTCCCACCTGGCGCAGGACCCGACCGCGTGCGCGCTCTACATCACGCCAACGAAGGCGCTGGGTTCGGACCAGCTGCGCACGGTGCTCGAGCTCACGCAGAATATCGCCGCGCTTCACGACGTCCACCCCGCCCCCTACGACGGTGATACCCCCACCGAAGCGCGCGCCGGCATCCGCGATCAGGCGCGGTTCATCTTTTCCAACCCGGACATGATTCATTCTTCTCTGCTGGGCGCACACCAGCGGTGGGCGCGGGTGCTGCGGCACTTGAAGTTCATCGTGATTGATGAGGCGCACGCCTACCGCGGGGTTTTCGGGGCGAACGTGGCGCTCGTGGTGCGGCGTTTGCTGCGGCTGTGCGCGCACTATGGCTCGCGGCCGGTGGTGATTGCGGCTTCGGCGACCATGCGAGATCCCGCCCGGCATGCTGCACGGCTGACGGGGCGCGAGTTTCTCCCTGTAACCGAGGATGGCGCGCCGACGGGTGCGCGGACGGTCGCGCTGTGGGAGCCGGGCTTCATGGAAGGCATCGAAGGCCAAAACGGCGCTCCTGTGCGCCGCGCCGCCACGACGGAAGCGGCCTGGATGATGGCCGCGCTGGTGGCGCAGGGCGCCCGGACGTTGACCTTTGTGCGCTCGCGGCGTGCGGCAGAGACCACCGCGCTGCGGGCAGCGGAGGAGCTCTCCGGGAGGCTGGGCCGGCCGGATTTCGCGCGCCGGATTGCCGCCTACCGCGCGGGGTATCTGGCCGAGGACCGCCGCGCGCTGGAGCAGGCGCTGGATGATGGCTCCCTGCTCGGCGTGGCCACCACCTCGGCTTTGGAGCTGGGCATCGACGTCGGCGGGTTGGATGCCGTGGTCACTGCTGGGTTCCCGGGTACGGTTGCTAGCTTCTGGCAGCAGGCCGGGCGCGCGGGCCGCCGTGGCCAGGGCTCGCTGGTGGTGTTGGTGGCCCGCGATGAACCGATGGATACCTACCTGGTCCACCACCCGGAAGCGCTCTTGGGCCGGCCGGTGGAAGCTAGCGTGTTCAACCCCGCCAACCCCTACATCCTGGCCGGGCACGTGTACTGCGCGGCGGTGGAGAAGCCGCTAAGCGACGCCGACGTGGCCGCCTTCCGCGCCGAAGACGTGGTCCACGACCTAGCCCAGCAAGGCTTGCTGCGCCGGCGCTCGCAGGGCTGGTTCGCCGCTCCCCTGCCGGCTGGCTCCAGCGAGCTCACCCCGGAGACCGCTCACACGGCCGTCTCGCTGCGGGGTGGCTCGGGCGAGGAGGTCGTGATTGTGGATTCCTCCGATGGCCGCTTGCTCGGCACCATCGATTTAGCCCGCGCGGTAAGCCAGGTGCATCCCGGCGCGGTGTATCTGCACCGTGGGGAGAGCTTTGTCATCGAGGATCTGCACCTTGGCAGCGCTGGTGGCGCAGCTCCCGCCGAGCCGGGCGTGGCCCTCGCCGTGCCGAAAACGCCGGACTACACCACGCAGCCGAAGTCCACGACGGACATCCGCATCCTGCGCGAGGCCGATGACCTGGTGAACTACGCCCCCGGCCTGTGGGTGGCCAGCCTGGAGGTCGAGGTGACCGACAAAGTCACCGGCTACCAGGTACGGCTTCCCGATGGCTCCGTGGGCGAGGATATCCCCCTTGACCTGCCGGAGCAGCGCCTGGTGACCCGAGCGGTGGCCTACACCATCGATCCGCTGGCACTCGCAGCGATGGGAGTCACCGCCGGGCGCACCCCGGGCACCCTCCACGCAGCTGAACACGCTGCCATTGGGTTGCTGCCGCTCATTGCCACCTGCGACCGCTGGGACATCGGCGGCGTGTCCACCGCGCAGCACGCCGATACGGGCTTGCCCACGGTCTTCGTCTACGACGGCCATCCCGGCGGCGCCGGCTTCGCCGAGGAAGGTTTCCGCCGCTTCCCCGAGTGGATCAAGGCCACCTTCGAGGCCGTGCGCTCCTGCCCCTGCGAATCCGGCTGCCCGTCGTGCGTGCAGTCCCCCAAATGCGGCAACGGCAACAACCCTCTGGACAAGGCAGGCGCTATAGCTCTCCTCGGCGCGCTGGTGACCATGACGTCTTAGACTGGGCCAGCACGGGCGATGGCGCTGCGCCCGCGCAGCCGGGCAGTGACCTCCACGTCGCGCCCATCGATGTCGCAGGAGCCGAGTTCCGCGCCGTTGAGCGCGGCGATCTCTGTGGCCTTCGTGCAGGCGTCCCTGCCCTTGGCTACCTCCCACGCACCGGCCACGGCGGCGAGGTCCGCCGCCACCTGCGCTTCGTGCCGCGCCACAACGAGCGAAGCAACTGCCGCGACTGCCAACAACAGAGACGCCACTGCAGCGATGATCCCGGCGGTGACGACGGTGGCATAGCCGTCCTCACCCGCTAGGAGTCTCGCCCATCTGCGCTGACGACGCCTCATGGCTGCACCCCGTTGTTCCCACCCGCTGCCATCTCCGCAGGAAACACCGCCTGCGCGCGCATGGTCCCCAGCGGTGCCGGCACGGCGGCCTCAGCGGTCATAAGCCCGGAGCCTTCGCTCACATTCACGGTCACTCCCTCGCGTTGAAAATCCACGCCAATGGCGGCGGAGCGAGCAGCAGCGCCCGCGGCGTCAACGGCAGCGAGGTGGGCCGACAACGTGGCGATGCCACCCACGATTCCCGCGGCAACGATGACGAGCGCGAACAGCGACAATGCCGCCTCGATGGTGACGGAGCCGGCGTCATCAAGCGCGCGCATTAGCCTGGGGTGTTGGACAGGGCGTCGGTGATGATGGACGTGATGGCGCTGGTGACTTCGCCACCGTTGACCACGGCATAGAGCACCGCAGCAAGCGCCGCGGCCGCGAGCGAACCCATGGCGTACTCAATCGTGGACATACCATCATCATTCGCTAATAGTGACTGGTAGTTTACCTTTTTCTGCATGATATACCTAGCTTTCTTTTCTTGTGTTTATGAAGGTTGCGTGTACTGAGTTGGTGAGTGGTTAGTTAAGCGGTTATTGGAATGAACTGCCCTAGAAGAGTTGCTGGCCCAAGCTGATAAGGACAGGTATCAACCCAAGGACCAGGAATGCGGGAAGGAAACACACCGCTAGCGGTGCTGCAATGAACACGCCAGCGCGCTCCGCCCGCGCGGTAGCTTGCGCCGAGGCTTCGGCACGCAGCTGCGCCACCAACCGGTGGCACCCCGTAGCCATAGCCGCACCCGATTCGCCAGACAGCTGCGTAAGCCGCACTAGTTCTTCCAAATGCGGTTGACTGGCCAGCGCCGACCATGCCGAACTCATGGGCACCCCCACCCCGATGAGAGCGGCCGCCTCCGACCACTGCGGCGAGGCTTCGGCGACAGCTAGCACGGCACTGCGCGTGGAGAGACCGGCCTCCAGGCACGCGGCGAAGAGCTCCAGGTCGCTGGCAGCATCGAGCGGACTATAGTCCGTTTCGGGACCATCACGCGGCGTCTTCGGACGCGGTGTGCGTGAGCCAGACTGGGCTATTCGTCCAGACGGTGCAGCAGAGGTAACAGCGAATGCCGCAGCCATGAATGCAGCGGAGATATACGTCAAGACCATCACTGCGCCGCCCTTCGCAGAATGAGACGCGACCAAGCAAAGCCGGCGCAGACGAGGGCCACGCCGATGTCGAGAAGCACGCCCCCAAGGCCACCGCCGAGCAAGAACCCCAAGGAATCGGCGCCCATCGCCCCACCCATAAGGATGCCCGCCAGCGGCAGGGACGCCAGGATGACCGCGGTGGCCTGTGGCCCTTGCAAGGAGGCCGCGGTCTCACCGGCATGGCGGCGCGCGGTATCCAGCTGACTTTGAGCCTGCTCGATGAGGTTCGCCAACGCCACGCCATGGCGTCCCGAGAGCGTGAGCAGCGCTGCATAGCGGGCAACCTCCGGTGCATTGAGAGCAACCGCAGGCGAACCTCCTTGTGCCGCGAGACCCGCAGCCGTGATCAACGCGGCGCGGAGGTTCTCCGGGGTGGAGTCTGGAAGAGCGTCGGCGCCCCGGCGAAGCGCGCCCGCCGTTGTCGATCCCGCCCGCAGCTCGGCGGCAACAGAACCGAAGTAGGAGGCGAGCGCCTCCGCGCCACGGCGCTCGCGCCGGGACGCCGCCAGGTCATTGGCAAACCACAGCGCACAAACCACAATGCAGCCCACCGCCACCACGACAGTGGGCCTGCCGAAGAAGACACAGCACCCGACCCCGAGAAAGACAGCCGCGGGTGCCAACGAGCGAGGCTTCGGCGATTCCAGCCGCGTCACCGAAGGCGGCTGCGAGAGCAAACACGCCGCCGCGAGGAATAGCCACATCATGGTTCCACCCCCAGCCGCGAACACAGCTGCGCAAACCCGGGAAGCGGACCGTCTTCGGCCGTCCACACCAGCTGCGGTGTAACCGGGTTTCCCTCCAGCACACCGAGGTGCGCTAGCCGACGCCCCTCCGGCGTGCGCTCCATCCCGAGGACCACGTGCACGGCGGCCGCCAGCTGCGAATGCAGTGCTACGCGGTCGAGTCCGCCGAGAGCGGCGAGGGCCTCCATGCGGGCGGGCACTTCATCAACAGAGTTTGCGTGCACGGTGCCCGCACCACCATCGTGCCCGGTGTTGAGCGCGGCAAGCAGTTCCACGACCTCCGCGCCGCGGATTTCGCCAACGACGATGCGGTCCGGGCGCATGCGTAGCGCTTGGCGGAGCAGGAGCGACATGGAGATCTCGCCGCGCCCTTCCGCGTTGGCCCGGCGCGATACCAGGGTCACAACGTGCGGGTGATTAGGCGAAAGCTCCGGGGTGTCCTCGATGATGAGCAAGCGTTCGGTAGCGGGCACACACCCCAGCAAGGCTGCGAGCAACGTCGTCTTTCCTGAGCCTGTCCCTCCCGTAACCAGGAAGGACGCCCGCCGCTCAACCACGGCGCGCAGGACGTGCTCCAGGCTGGAATCAATGCTGCCACTAGCTATCAGTTCCTCCAGGCTGGTTTGGGCCTGACGCAACACACGAAGGCTGATGCAGGTTCCGCTTGCCGAGGGAGGAGCAAGCAGCGCGTGGAGGCGAATCCTCGTTCCGTCGGGGCGGGTCAGGCGCCCATCGGCAAAAGGTTGCGCATCATCCAACCGCACGCCCGCCACCGCAGCCAGCCGGGTGGCCAGTTGGCGAACCTCGGTGTCGTCGGCAAAGCCAATATCGCGCGGCTGCAAACCCTGCCCGCAATCGACGAAACAGGAATCGGGGCCATTGACAACGACATCGGTCAGCCCCGGCAGCGACAGGACCGGCTCCAATAATCCCAAGCCCACGGAATCGTGGCGCAGGCGCTGCAGAAGGTCGAGCACATCGACATCGCTGATGACTCCAGCCTCCTGGCGAATGCGCCGCGCCAAAGCAGGGGCGTCGTGGGCCAGCTGTGGCTCGGAGGCCACGATGGTGCGCATCGTATCGATCAGGTTCATGCCACGGCCTCCCACATCTGGCGCGCGGCACGCGCAAGGGCCCGGGGCAGCTGGCTCGGCAGCCCACTGGTTTCTACCGTGCGCGTCAGGCCACGGATGGTGGGCAACTCAGCGATGGGATCCGCGTGAGTCACCGTGGCAATATCGCTGGCATCCAGGCCCGCCCACTGGCGGTTGCGCACGACGACGGAGCACTCCTGCGGCCGGGCGCGAAGTTCAGCTACTAGCTGCGCGCAGGCAGCGGCCGCCCGCACCTCAGCGGCAGTAAGCACCACCACGTGATCCGCCGCATCGGGGATATCCCACGGCGGGCAATCCACCACCACGGTCCCCGGGTATAAACACGCAGCTTGCATAATGGCCGCGCGCCGGGCGCTACTCATCTGAACCACCTCTACGCTGGATGACCTCGCAGCCGAGAGAACCGCGATGCCATCCGGGGTGGCGGGCAAAGCACGGACAAGGTCTGCTGCATCAACCGAACCAGTCCCCGCGGCAAGATCCGGCCACCGCGGGCCGGGCTTGTTCTCAATTCCGGTGAGCAAATCGAGGCCGCCGGAATAAGGGCTCGCATCAACGAGGAGATCCGCGCCCGCCTCGCGGGCCAGCGCCACCGCCACCGTTGATGCACCCAAACCTCCGGCGGAGCCGGTCACCGCCAGGGTTAAGCCGGTAGACACGGTGGTCTCCGGAGTGGCGTCTGCTGCTAGTGCGCCCAGGAGCTCTTTCGATTGGGCGGGCACAATGAAGGCGGCAGTCGCGCGGCAGCACAGCGCAGCCTCATAATCGATGGGCCCCGGATCCAGCGCCAAGAAATACACCCTCGGATGCCCCGCCACGAGACGAGCCGTCAGCGAATCAGCCAAGACGGCATCCGCCTTGGGCAGGTGCCGGGAGAAGTCCCGTGGGTCCTCCACGGTGCTCACTTCCGCAGTACTGGCGGCTGCCGCGGATGCCGCCTCTGCTCGCAGCGTGGAATCCCCAACAGCGATAACTAGGTGAAACGTGCTCATGCCTGAAGCATGCGCGAGCGCACCAACCGCGCGCTAGGGCTTCCTCACCACCTGTGGATAACTTCGCCATTGTGGCGTCTTTCGCCCCTATTTTGCTGACGCTTGAACAAAATTACCGGGGCTCACGTACCAAAACTCACAGGAAACCGTGCTTCCACAATGGCCTAAACGACAGGATGTGTTGGTGAGGTTGGATGGTTAGCTGGTCTGGCGTGCTGGTATTAGGATGATTTCACTTATCCGGAGGGATACCCCAGTCTCGGGCCGGAAATACTGCCGGGGAAGTGCCGGTGTGCTAGCTGCCTAGGTTCACGATGAGAGGATGAGTAAGAATCATCCTCGATGCCCCGTCTGTAGCAGGGTGTGCATCAAATACGGAACGACAAGTACTGGTCGCCAACGATGGCGATGCCGCACTTGCAAGGCCACTTTCACCCGCACCAATGACGACGCAGTTCAAGCAAAATGGTTTCGCCTTTTCATCTCGTGGCTCATGTCAGGCCACAGCCTGACAGAGACAGCTAAGACCTGCGGAGTTTCATCACGAACTCTGCAACGCCGGTTCAAAACGTTCTGGCTTATCCAACCTCCCCGAAGCGTTGATAAGCAGCGAATCTACGATCAAATCTTCATCGACGGCACCTACTTCAACACCAAGTGCCTTGTCGTGGCTGCTGACTCCTGCCATGTCATCAACTGGTTCTGGTGCACTAAGGAATCCTCCTGGTCATACATGCGCCTGCTGGACGAACTAGCCCCACCACAACTGGTGACCTGTGATGGGGATTCCGGAGGACTTAAAGCACTACGCCGCCTGTGGCCTGATACCCCGGTTCAACGCTGCATTGTCCACGTCAAACGCAACATTCAACGCGCCACAGGCCTGCACCCCACCTCGCCGATGGGCAAAGCACTGCGACGGCTTTCCTTCGAACTGCTAGCCGTTACCAACCTAGATGAAGCAGCCGAATGGACTGCCAAGCTACACCAATTCGGCACTGTATTTAGCACCCAGCTCAAAGCCAGAACTTACGTCAAAGACGTCCCTTTCGAGCAGATTCCTAAATCCAAACGTGGCAACAAAAAATGGTGGTACACCCACGATGTTCACCGCGGAATCTACCTACAGCTGAAGAAAATGAGTCAACACGGACACCTCTTTGCCTACCTCACCCAAGCTAAAGAAGGCCAACGCTTAGAGCGCACAACCAACAGCCTGGAAGGCGGAGTGAACTCGCAAATCAAGAAACTGATGCACGCCCACCGAGGACTGCGCGACGAGCAACAACGCATCGCCTGTGACTGGTGGCTGTACTTACACACGCAGCTGCCTGACGACCCCGTAGAAATCGCCAGGCAGCAAAACTGGGGCCAGGACGCACTCGCCAAAGCACAAACCCTAGCCGACCAGGAAACACAAGCCACCAGCGGCCATGAAGACGGCCGACCAGCAACCTACGACAGCGCCATCGACACTGCCTACAACCACTCTATGGGAATACGTAAAGGTCACATACGCTAAACCCCAACCCCCACCAACACAATCTGTCGTTTAACTCGACTGAAGTGTCCCAGGTTTTGTTCCGTTTGAGTAGATGGGAAAATCTGGAACATGCCAAGAAAATTTGACCAGGATGCAAAGGACCGTGTGGTCCGTCTCGTGGAGGACCGCATCTTGGCGGAAAGCATGTCGATGCATCCCGCGTGCTAGGCAGTAGCTTCAAAGTTGGGGGTTTCATGGCACACGGCTCGTCTATGGACTTAAGCCTGCTCGTCGTGCGGGAAACATCCCAGAACCTGTTCCTGAAGATTTGGCTACCGAAAATGCCAGGCTACGCCGCGAAAATCAAGAGCTTCGAGATACCAACGAGTTGCTGAAGGCTGCGTCAGCTTTTTCGCCTCACGACCAGGCCCCAAACGTTAAGAAATGATCCGGTTCATCGATAAATACCGGAATCATTTCTCTGTCGAGTTCATCTGCACCGGAGTTGAAGATTAACCGGGCTGGTGGGTTTATCACCTCGCGTGGTTATCGCCAGTCCAAAGCCCGTGGGCTTAAGTGCTCGTCGCCTTCGTGACGCTGTGCTGATTGAACGCATTGGTGCCATTCATCGGGATAATTACGGTGTCTACGGCGTGCGGACAATGTGGCATGCGCTTGACCGTGACGGAATCGACATCGGTCGTGAGCAAACCGCCCGGCTGATGCGCCTAGCTGGTGTTTCTGGCACAGGCACAGGCGGATCACCAATCACAACCCGTACACCTCAACAGGCCGGATCTGCGCCCGGATTTGGTCGAGCGTGAGTTCAAAGCCCAAGGCCTTAAACAAGCTGTGGGTGGCCGACATTACCTACGTGCGTACGAAGAAGGGTTTTGTGTACACCGCGTTTGTCACTGACGTTTACTCCCGGCGGATCGTCGGATGGGCATTATCGGACTCGATGCGCACCGAGGTATTACCGCTGCAAGCACTCAACCAAGCGATTGTGAGCGCGAAGGAAACAACAGGCCTTATTCACCATTCGGATCACGGCTTATAGTACGTCAGCGTTGTCTACAACCAGCGTCTCGCCCAGCACGGGATTGCCGCTTCCACTGGGACCGTCGGTGACTGAAATGACAATGCTCTAGCTGAAAACGTTAACGGCTCTTACAAGAATGAGCTCATCCATACTCGCAGGTGGAATGATGTTGTCGAGGTAGAAATCGCGACGTTCGAGTGGGTGTCATGGTGGAACGAGGTAAGGCTCCACCAAAGCCTGGGATATCGAACCCCAGCCGAGGTGGAAACCGAATTGTGGAAGAAGAACCCGCAACAGGGAATAATAGAAATCAAGGAACATGCCTAGGAACAAAACTCGGGGCACTTCAAGCCCCTTATATGGCTCTGGATGTGGTGATTGCTGCAGAACCGTCATCAGTAAGGGTGACTTTTCCATCTACGCGGTAGACTTCACGCAACATTTTTGCGGTTAACACGTCCTTAGCTGCTCCGTGTGCGTATACAGTGCCCGCGTGGAGTACCGCAATGCGGTGAGCGAAGCGCGCTGCTTGTGAAAGATCGTGCATCGAAACCACGACCGCCGCGGGTGCTTCAGCTGCATAGGCGCGAATATGCTCCATGAGGATGAGCTGATTTCTTAGGTCAAGAGCGCTGGTTGGCTCGTCCAGTAGTAATGCCTGCGGCCGGCATACGATGGCCTGGGCGAAGCTTACTAATTGACGCTGGCCGCCGGAGAGCTGGGACATTGTTCGGGATTCTAGGTCTTCTAGCCCCAGCCGCGTGAGGACCGAGCTGACTCGGTCCTGTGTGGATGTGGCTACCCGTAGTCCGCTGAATCCCGTCCGGGAATGCTGGAGTGCCAGAAGTACCGATTCGAATACGGTAAGGGTGCTTTCCGGCGGGGGATCCTGTGGCAAATATACTGCCTCGGGCCCAGTGACGTCGCCGCTGAATCGGCATAGGTTAGCCATGCAGCGCAGCAAAGTCGACTTACCAGCGCCATTAGGGCCGACGAGGGCGGTGACGGTTCCAGCTTCGATCTTTGGGAGACATACGTCATTCAGTATCTGTTCGTCTCCATGGGAAAAGCACAGGTTATCTACCCGGAGTGTGGGTTCTGGCGGAACCGTGGGCGGTTGTTCCACGAGGGGGTCCTTTCTGGGGCAGGAAGTACTGGGAGAGGCGATCATTAGGTTGAGGAGACAGTTCGGGGGCGGCGTCGCAAAACAATGAGGACGACGAACACGGGAACGCCCACAATCGCGGTGATGATGCCGACAGGCAGAATCGCCCCAGGCTGGATCAGCTTGGATACCACTGAGGCTGAGGTCAGCAAAAGCGCACCTGAGATGATGGACGTGGTGAGGAAGAAGCGTTGGTCCTCACCAACGAGCATCCTGGCGATATGTGGGCCGACGAGTCCGATGAAACCAATTGTCCCGGCCATCGAAACGGCAGTTGCCGCCATAAGGGAGACTCCCACCAGCGTGTACGTGCGCAGCTTTGGGATATTGATACCCATGGACCTAGCGCGGTCGTCGCCCATTCGAAACGCGGTCAGCGTCCACGCATTGCGGTAGAAGTAAGCAATTCCGATTAGTGAGATGACCGCGAGAAGGCCGATCTGAGGCCACGTAGCGCGCGTAAGGCTGCCCAAGGTCCAGAAAACCACCTGCTCTAATTGGGTCTGCGAGGCGAGGTACTGCATTAGCGCTAGTAGAGCATCGAAGAGGAACACGATGGCTATGCCCAGCAGAATCATTCCCTCGGTACCAGAGCTCTTTGACCGAGAGAATAGGACGATCACCGCACAGGCCGCGAGGGCGAAGACCCAAGCACTGCCCGCCATTCCCAGCGCTGCCCCGATTCCCGCCGCGGTGAATCCTGAGACGGTGGCAAAGGCTGCGCCAAAGCTCGCAGCGGCGGAAATGCCCAGCGTATAGGGCTCTGCCAAGGGGTTATCCAAGATGGTTTGCATCTCTGCGCCGGCAGCAGCGAGGGTGCCACCGATGAGCACCGCTGTGACGGTCATAGGCAGACGTATATCAAAGATGATCTGCCAGTCAATTGGGCGGGAATCGCTGGGGTGAAAGAGCACGTAGAGCGCCTCATTTGCGTTCAAACTGCTGCCGATGAGGAAATCTATGGCAATGGTGACGCATAGCAGGGCCGTAAGCCCTGCGATGATCGCTACCTTTCGCCTGCTAGCTGTTCGGTACCAGTTTGACCGGGGGCGTTGCCGTTGCGGGGTAGAGTTTTGGTCGTCCACCTCGCTTCCGGTGGCAATTGATTGCGCTCGTGCTCCGTGGCTCATGGCAAACCAGTCCAGAAGGTGCCGCTAGCCTCCACAGGGAGGAATTTTTCATGTAGTTCTTCCAAATCGGCCTGCGGGTCGACATCGGAAAACAGGTCGGGGTGCATGGCTTTGGCAAACCACTCGATGGCTAGGTAGTTGTATGGGGAGTCGTAGAAGTGATGCCACGCAGCGTAGGCCCGCTTGTTCTTGACCGCCCGCATTTCCTTAAGGACAGGTTGCCCGTCAACAACGCGTTGGAAGTCTTTGGCTGCCTGTTCGGTGGACTCGTCGTAGCCCAGGGGTACAAAGCCATTCTTCTTTGGCTGCTGCTTGGCGCCGGTCCAGTCTGCGCCGGTGGCGATGATGACGTCTGGGTCTTTTTCAGCTAGCGCCTCGGGAGAGACTTGCCCCTGCTTGGCGTCGATCATATCGTCGCCCACGTTTTCGCCACCCGCTGCGTTAACAATTTGGGCTAGGTTGGACTTAGCGAAGGTAGAGCAGCAGTCGAAGTAGCCGGGAGCTCGCCAGAGGAAGGTCGGTGTGGGGGTGGCCTTGGCTTTTTCTAGGCGCTCCTGAACCATGTTCACCTTGGACTCATAGAACTCGGCATACTCTTCCGCTTCCTTCTCGTGGCCGAGTACCTTGCCGAGCAAGCGCACGCTCGGTGCGGTGTTCTTCACCGGGTCGGTAAAGTAATCGACGGTAACCGTGGGGATTCCGGCCTTTTCTAGACCGTCTACGATGCCAGCATCCTGGGCGGCTTCGAAGCTGCTTGCGGAGACAATGAAGACATCTGGACGGGAATTCAAAGCTTGCTCAACGGACATCGAGCCGTCGTAAACTTCACCAGTTTGCTCAATATCTTCGATCTCTGAGAATTTCTGTTCGTACTTCTTGTACGTGCCAGGGTCGTTCTGCTCCAGGTCATCTGGCCAGGCAACGATGCCCTGGAGCGGGTTTTCTTTGTTGAGGATGGATGTCGTGTAAAGCATCCGTTGCCCGCCCATGAGGACCCGATCGACGTTCTTCGGGACCTCGACTTCGCGCCCGAGAATGTCGGTGATCTGTTGCTTTTCTCCGTCATCTGCGGTCTGTTGTTCATCGTTAGTGCTGCAGGCAGCGGTCATAAGGAGGGCAGTGGCGGTGACGGCTGAGGCGACTACGCGGGCCATTCGGTGGTGAGGGGCGCGTGGGGTTTTAAAACCGCGAGCCCTAGTTGTCGTGAGGGACAAGGCAATCCTTTCTTCCAAGTGGATCTATTAGGTTAGCCATACCTTTGTTTATCTACAATGGGTGATGAAACTTTTACCCCCTAACATTCCCGTTAAGTCAGTTCATTCAGTCGGCGGGAATATGTGCGTAGCAGCAGTACCGCCGTGGTTGCGAAACCCATGATGAGTCCTAACCAGACGCCATATCCTTCCCATCCGAGGAGCTTTCCAAATATCAGAATCCCGGGGACGCCAACCAGCCAGTACCCGACGAGGGTGCAGCGTAGCCCTGAGGTGGTGTCTTTCAGGCCTCTCAGTAGGCCCACTGCCACGTTTTGGATTCCTTTGGCGAACTGTTGCAGTACCGCGAGACATAGGAGCAGGACGGCAATGTGAAAGGTGGTGGGATCTGCCTCTTTTAAGAAAGGATGCAGTACCCACCTGCCCAACAGAAGCCACAGCGCGCCCATTATTCCCAGATACGTGACCACGACGAACAATATGCGTCGGGTAATCTCGCGCACTGAGTCGGCACTCTCGGCCCGAGCCCTTGTGATCAGCACCGAGCCGCCGTGAGAAAAGCCGATGCACACTTGGTAAACGATGTACGCCAGTTGGTTCACAATATTGTGCGCCGCTAGCATCTGTGGGCTAAAGGTCCCCATCACTAAACCGGCGATGGTTGTTATTGCAGCCTCCGAGCCATAGGTCAGACTGACTGGTACCCCGAGGCGGACGAGGCGGCAGATAGTCTCCCCATCTCCTTTACACGGAAGGATGTGGAAATAGGGCTGTAGCTCGGGAATGCGCAGTACCACAATCCGGAAGGCCAGGAAGGTAAGCAGTTGGATGACAGTTGTAGAAAGCCCGATGCCCGCTACCTTCCAGTGATCCGAGGCTGCCCATGTCATAAATAACCAGTTCAATGCGATATTTATAAATATCGATATCAGCGTGATGGTTAACAGGGAGCCGGGTTTTCGCATGCCCACGGCGAATTGGCGCAGGACGTTGAGCCACATCATCGGGACTAACCCGGGTGCGAGCGCAAGGGTCATGGCGAAGGTGAGTTGGGCAACGTGCTTGTCGATGGGCAGAACAAGGACCAATCCGCCTAGGGCGATGACCAGTAACGCGCCGAGAATTGCAGTGCCAGTGGCCACCGCGAAGGAGGAGCGCACAGCCCGCCGGATCTGTTCTGCTCCCGCCTCGCAATTTTGACAAGAGGTTTTCTCTTTTTCCATTTTTGCTGCTGCTTCAGCCACAAGATTTGCCCCGGCCGTCACCATGCCCACGCACATCGTGCGGATCTGGTTGTAAAGCTGCATCGCTAGGCCGCCGCCGGCTATCGCCAGTACGCCCACGGACTGCAGCATCAATACGTCCGTGGTGGTCAATGCAACTCCGGCGAGTTGTACTCCAGCGATGGGAAGGGAAATTCCCAGAACTTCGCGATATTTCCGGATGGATTTCAACCTCGCAGCCACCTTCAACTTCGGACTAACATTCGTCTCGGCCCTCGCTTCTCATCTTCTAAACCTCGCCCATTTTGGCGGCTGGTCTCCAATGTGCTGCGGTTTCTAGCGGTAGATACGCAGCACATCCGATTCATTTGCGGCCTCCAGGCCGTTGAAGCGAATGGCGCTGCGATACATCTGCACCAAAGTTGCAATCGGACGCTGCCGTCTGCACCATGGAAATTAGTGGTTCGCCCCTGCGGATTCAGCTGGTGCTGGCCGATGCCCCAGCGGTACCACCGTTGGTTGAGACCGAATCCCGTTCAGGGCTGGTGTTTGCAGCGGCAGAGACTCCCTTCGGAAAGTATAAAGATTATACCTAGTTTAGGTAAGGCTACCATAATTGAAGATTTCCACTTCAAACACTTCAGGTGGAAGGAGTGTGAAGATGGATAGGAGAGACGCCGGAAAACAACACGTTTTGTCGTTTAGGCCTCCACAATCCTCAGAATCGGGTTAAGGGTCAAAAGCAAATACCCCCGAGCCACGCTCGAGGGTATCGCAATAAGTGCGGTAAAGAATGGCTTGGTTAGCCATAAAACTCGGGTAGTAAGTCTGAGACTCGGCCCGAGGAGCGCTTGCTTTTAGCCTGCGGCTATGGCGTTCAGCGCCTCACCTAAGAGTATCGTTGGCGCTTCAATTCTGTCAATGACCTCTCATGGCTTGTCTCAATCTTCAAAAGTGATGTACGGCAGTCACTAAAATGACTCTCGCCTAATGCGGCCGCAATACCCTTCGAAAGCCGGGCCTTTGGCGAACGATCTTCCAAGAAAGCCTCCAACCCCACGTCTTCGATCTTTTTTCGCGCATGGAAAACCGAACTAGCAAGCAGATCTGCCACCTGTAGTGCCGGACAAGTCCGAGAATCCAGACTAACGGCCGTTGCAAACCGCTTATTTCCAAATCGATTGTTGAGAGAGTTCACTAGTGTGTCTCCGTAGGAAACCCCTACTGGGACATCAATGTGGTCGAGCATTACCACCCCAACTTCACGACGAGTAACCAGCCCCCGCAGCAGCCGATCTGTCGCGAACAAATGCCCTTGCCACTGTTCTCGACTACTCCACGGATCGAAATGCCTCTTGTCCAAAACAAAAGCTCCGAACGTGCACCCCGAGCTTATCGCTGCTCGAAAAATATCAAGCAAAATCGGTTCAGAGTGCTTAGTAACTTTCGAGAACTTAATCTCGTCAGCCTTTGTGAAGTTATTCCGCTCACGACATGCCTTAATCTCCCGCGAAAGGAAATCAGGATCCTTCGTGCGCACAGCCGCAACAACGAAATGCTTACCCAACGTGCCTTTACTTCCGGCTTCATCTACAAAGTAGACGGCACTTTCTGCAGCAAGCGGCAAACTCACCTGAGGAGGACCTGAACCCTTTTGGTGAGAAGAAGAATGTGCTTGATAGCTTGTCACAGCTGAGAGTATATCGCCGTGCTAGGACATCAAATATGTCTCAGCTCAATGGCCACAGGCGAGCCCGGTTTTTTGAAAAAGGTGATGGCCCGCGCCTCGGGGGGGTGTGCGCGGGCCATCGGTAACCCGGCATCGGGGGGTGCGCCGGGGCAGGCCGCACTGTATATCGGGGCCTTGCACCTGACATTATGACATGCGAAAGAAGAGATGACAACAGCGAAATCCAACATTCCTTGAGTTTTCTGGCAATATGTTTGCGCACTCCCGATTCTTCCTGCTAAGAGGCTACGATGAGCAGGGTAACTCGCACACTAACGGCAGGCCTTCCTCGATGACCGGTACCCCTTTCCCCACCGACGGCACCACCCGCGCGGCCGCGTTTTTCGACTTGGACAAAACGATCATTGCCACATCCTCGGCCTATGCCTTCGGCCGCGAGTTCATGCACAACGGGCTCATTACGCATGCGGAGGCACTCCAGCTGTCTTTAGCCAAGGCCAGCTATATGCTCGCCGGCCACAGTAGCGAGCACATGGACACCACCCGCGATCAGCTCGCCGCCATGGCCGCCGGCTGGTCCGTTCAGGAGGTCCACGACATCGCTGTAGAGACCATGCACACTGTGGTCACCCCCGCCATTTATGCGGAGGCACGCGCGCTTATCGACGCCCACCGCGCCGCCGGCCACGAGGTGGTGATCATCTCGGCGTCGGCAAGCGTGCTAGTCAAGCCCATCGCACAGGAACTGGGCATCGAGCACGTCGTGGCTACCGAGCTCGCCGAGGAAGACGGCCGGTTCACCGGGGAGATCCCGTTTTACTGCAAAGGCGCCGCAAAAGCTGAGGCACTGGCGCGCATTGCTCAGGAGCTCAACGTCGACCCCGATGCGTCCTTTGCCTACTCCGATTCCGCCACAGACATCCCGATGCTGGAGCAGGTTGGCCACCCCGTTGCCGTGAACCCGGACCGCCTGTTGAAGAAGCACGCCATCGCCCACGACTGGGAAATCCGCACGTTCAAACACCCCGTTCCGCTCTTTACCGCACCCAGCGCACGCGAATTCGGTATCGGCTCGGCGGTCGTTGCCGGCATCGCAGCCTTAGTGGTCGGCGGAATTTTATTTGCACGCCAGCAGCTGCGCGATTAGGCCGCTTGCGCGATGCCGTCGGCTTCGCGGGCGCCGGCCTCCCAGGCGTCGAGAAGCAGCCTAATGAGCACCGCCGGATCCTTGTCATAGGTATCCAACGCCGCGCGGTAGTCCGCGCGATGACGGTTGAGGTAGGTCTCGGGCACGGCGAAACCCCGCGGATCGAAGCCGGTATGGATAGCAGCGGTGCGCGCGGCGACGAGCGCCACAGCGGTGCTGCGCGCACCGAACAGCGAGCGCGCAGCAATCTCCGCGTGCAGCACCACCGGCAACAAGCGGTCAAAATCCATTCCTGTCCCGCGTGTGATGAGCTGTGCCAGCGCCTGCGCCACCGCCGGATTCTGATCCGGATGCCCCACGCCGCTCGCCGCAATATCGATGCTGGCCAAGACCTGCAGCGGGGCCCGTGCGAAGGTCCGCACCGTGGCGGCCTGTTTTTCTGGAGCGAGCAAGGAATAGGCGCTGACTGCGGGCGGGATACTGTGTGCGTCGAGCGGCGCACCGTCGATCGCCGCGGCCGCCCGCGCACCGCGCAACAGCGACTCGGAAGAAATAACGTCAAACTTGCGCAAGCCCGCGGGGCGGCGGTGCACGCGCGCAATCGCTGCGGCGGCAGAACCGGCTTTATCCTCCACCCCAGATAGGGACATCAGCGGGGTCAGCGGGTCAGAATGCGGCATACCCATTACAATAACGCCGTACCCACTTTGCGGGCCGCACCACATGAACTCTGGAAAGTTCATTACTATGGCCGATATAGATTGCGACAAAACAGTAGGAGTATTAAACCGTGAGCAACGACGGACTATTCACTGACGGGTCCAACAAGTTCGCCCCGAAGGTAGACGGCATTCCCTTGAGCGATGCGGATACCTCCCGCCGTGGCGAGGCATCCATCGGCCAGCTCGTGTCCAACGCCACCGAGCAGATGTCCCAGCTGGTTCGCTCCGAGGTCGAGTTGGCCAAGACCGAGCTCGCTGCTTCTGCCAAGAAGGGCGGCATCGGCGCGGGCATGTTCGGTGTGGCTGGCACCGTGGCGCTGTATAGCTCCTTCTTCTTTTTCTTCTTCTTGGCGGAGCTGCTGGCCGTATGGCTCGACCGCTGGGCGGCCTTCCTGATTGTCTTCCTCATTATGGTCGTCCTGGCCGCCGTCGTGGCCTTTATCGGCTTCAAGCAGGTCAAGCAGGTCAAGGCCCCGGAGAAGACCATCGAGTCAACGAAAGAACTCAAGAAGCTGGTTCCGGGTAAGGCTGAAAAGTCCATCGAGCGTGGTCTCTACACCTAAACCATCAGGTTCCGTTTAACTCTCCCGCCCCGAGCACATGCGTTCGGGGCGGATTTCGTCTGTGCACCCTTCCCATGAAAGGCCCGCCTATGAATCCCCTACCGCCCTCCGTAGTGGAGCTTGACGGCCCCTTTGAGCACGAGTTCCTGCACACGCGCGGCATCCGCCTGCACGCCGTCACCGCCGGCAACCCGGATGACCCGCTGGTGCTTTTACTCCATGGTTCTTTCGGCGGGTGGTTCGACTTCCGGAATGTCATTGCCCCGCTTGCCGACGCCGGCTTCCACGTCGCCGCCCTCGACATGCGCGGCTTTGGCATGTCTGACAAACCTCCGCTCGAACCCGGCCAGGATATCCGCGTGGCGGTTGGCGATGTCAGTGGTGCCATCCGCGCACTGGGCCACGATGATGCCTACCTGGTTGGCGGGGATACCGGTGGTGCGGTGGCATGGGCGCTGGCAACCGAGCGGCCCGAGCGGGTGCGCGGGCTGGTTTCTGTTTCGGCAGCACACCCAACTGATTTGCGCCGCGCCATCGCCGCACGCCCCTGGGATTTCGGGTGGGTTCTCCTACGCGCGGCGTTGTGCCGCATGGGAAAAATTGGCGCCCCCAGCCTCCTACTGCGGGAAGATACCTATCACCGGGAGATGGATCTCGACGCCCTCGGATCCTTCAGCGGCGCCGAGCGCGCGGAGGCCCTGCGCTTGCGTGTGGCCTCCTCACGTATTGGAAACGTCCGCCGCGGAATCATCTGGAACCACCGACTGCGCACCGCCGTGGTTCCGCTGAGTTGGCTCGAGCTCAGCGTGCAGTGCCCGACGCTGTTCATTCATGCCGATCAGATGTTGTGGCGCCCGGTAGCCCGGCGCGCGGCGCGGCGCTGCCGTGGGGGCTTTACCGCCACCACCATCCCCGGCGCCAAGAACCTCCCCTACCTTGAGAACCCTCACGGTTTTACCCAGACCATCACTCAGTGGCTGCGAGATAGGTAACATTCACTCCCCTCCGTGTCCCACCCCTCTCAGGGGGATGGGACTTTTTTCATTCTCCAACAAAACCGCAGGTCAGGAACAAATACCTACCGATCTATAGCTTTCATTGCAGGACATATTTTTCGATTCCTTGTATATGAGGCGCGCCACGCGGTAGCTTCATAACAAACCAACACCACAGGTTTTCTACATCTTTCGCACCACGGAGGTCTAAGACCCACATGACGCTCAAGAAGACACTTGCTGCTCTCTCTGTCGCTACCCTGCCGCTCACCCTCGCGGCCTGTGCTGGCGATAACTCCGGTTCGGACTCTGCTTCCGGCTCCGCATCCGGCGACGGAATCGTCACCGTCAACGGCTCCGAGCCGCAGAACCCGCTCATCCCGGCCAACACCAACGAAACCGGTGGCGGACGCATCGTCGATTCCATCTACGCCGGCTTGGTCTACTACGACGGCGACGGCGAAGCCCAGAACGAGCTGGCTGAATCCATCGAGCCGAACGATGACAACACCGAGTTCACCGTCAAGCTCAAGGAGTCTAAGTTCTCCGACGGCTCCCCGGTAACCGCGAAGAACTTCGTGGATGCCTGGAACTACGCCGTGGCTAACGATCAGCTCAACGCTTCCTTCTTTGCCAACATCAAGGGCTTCGAGGAAGGCGTGAAGGAGATGGAAGGCCTCAAGGTCGTCGACGACCTCACCTTCACCATCGCACTGAACAGCCCGGAGCAGGACTTCCCGGCACAGCTGGGCTACTCCGCGTTCTACCCGCTGCACGAGTCTGCCCTGGAGGACATGGATGCCTTCGGCCAGAACCCGATAGGTAACGGTCCCTACAAGCTGACCGAGTGGAACCACAACCAGGACGCTACCGTCGTTCCGAATGAGGAGTACAAGGGTGGCCAGACCCCGCAGAACGACGGCATCAAGTTCGTCTTCTACGCCTCCCAGGACGCGGCCTACGCCGACCTGCTGGCAGGTAACCTGGACGTCCTCGACGCCATCCCGGACGCCGCCTTCGACAAGTACGAGACCGACCTCGGTGACCGCGCTGTGAACCAGCCGACCGCTGTGTTCCAGTCCTTCACCCTGGGCGAGAACCTCGAGCACTACTCCGGCGAGGAAGGCGTCCTGCGCCGGCAGGCCATCTCCCACGCTATCAACCGCGAAGAGATCACAGACATCATCTTCAAGGGCACCCGCACCCCGGCCAAGGACTTCACCTCCCCGGTTATGCCGGGCTACTCCGAGGACATCAAGGGCAACGAGGTCCTGAAGTATGACCCGGAGAAGGCTAAGGAGCTGTGGGCTGAGGCCGACAAGATCAACAAGTGGGACAACCCGACCCTCGAAATTGCCTACAACTCCGACGGTGGCCACAAGAGCTGGGTGGATGCAACCACCAACTCCATCAAGAACACCCTCGGCATCGAGTCTGTCGGCGCTCCGTACCCGGACTTCAAGTCCCTGCGCGATGAGGTGACCAACCGCACCATCAAGACCGCCTTCCGCACCGGCTGGCAGGCAGACTACCCGAGCCAGGCCAACTTCCTTGCTCCGCTGTACAAGACCAATGGTTCGTCCAACGACGGTGACTACACCAACCCGGAGTTTGACAAGCTTCTCGACGAAGCCCTGACCTCCACCTCCGAGGAAGACGCAATCAAGAAGTACACCGCGGCCCAGGAAATCCTGTTCAAGGACCTGCCGGCCATCCCGCTGTGGTACTCCAACGCCACCGGCGGCTACTCCGAGAACGTCGACAACGTCGTCTTCTCCTGGAAGTCCCAGCCGGTGTACTACAACATCACCAAGAAGTAACGCCACCTTTGCTACTTCGCACGACCCCCGCAACCTCCGTGAGCGGGGGTCGCCCCACGTTTTCACCCCCGAAGTGTGATTAGAAACGCGCTATAGATTTCCCGGAGCGTGGGATCACACATTAGAATTCTCGTAAGCTTTGACCTGCGTCCCAAAAATCGGAGAACGCTGGCAAGCACCTGCCCCACAATGAGTAAAGGACCACACTATGCTGCGCTATATCGGGCGCCGAGTGCTCCAGATGATTCCGGTGTTCTTCGGAGCCACCCTGCTCATCTACGCGCTCGTCTTCTTGATGCCCGGCGATCCAGTCGAAGCCCTTGGCGGTGACCGCGGCCTCACCGAGGCTGCCCGCGCCCGCATTGAGGCGGAATACAACCTCGACAAGCCGTTCATCATTCAGTATCTGCTCTATATCAAGGGCATCTTCATGTTGGACTTCGGCACGACCTTCTCCGGCGTGCCCGTGACCCAGGTGATGGCTAATGCCTTCCCGGTTACCGTGAAGCTCACCGTCATGGCGATCATTTTTGAATCCGTCTTCGGCATCCTCTTCGGCGTCTTCGCCGGTATGCGCCGCGGCGGCTTCTTCGATTCCACCGTGTTGGTCGTCTCCCTGCTCGTCATCGCCGTGCCCTCCTTCGTTATCGGCTTCGTCTTCCAGTACCTCGTAGGCATTAAGTGGGGCGTCCTGCCGGTTACCGTCGGCGCTAACGCCACGGTGAAGTCCCTTCTCATGCCGGCCATGGTGCTCGGCGCGCTCTCCCTGGCCTACGTCATCCGCCTGACCCGCCAGTCCGTGGCTGAGAACCTGCGCGCCGACTACGTGCGCACCGCCCGCGCCAAGGGCCTGTCCAACGGCGCGGTGACCCGCCGTCACGTGCTGCGCAACTCGCTGATTCCCGTGGCCACCTTCATCGGCGCCGATATCGGCGCACTCATGACCGGCGCCATCGTGACCGAGGGCATCTTCGGCATCAACGGCGTCGGCGGCACCATGTACCAGGCCATTCTGCGCGGTGAGCCGACCACCATCGTCTCCTTCACCACGGTGTTGGTGATCATCTACATCATCGCCAACCTGCTCGTTGACCTCCTGTACGCCGTACTTGATCCGAGGATTCGCTATGCCTAATTTCGAGAAAACCACTCCCTACCCGGGCCAAGAGCACTTCGTCTCGGAAACCGATGAAACGGGTCTCGGCGCGGTCGACGCCGTCAAGGATGAGTCCGCTCCCTCCTCTCAGTGGGGCGAAGCGTGGCGCTACCTGCGCCGCCGCCCACTGTTCTGGGTCGCTGCCGTGATGATTCTCGTGGCAGTCCTCCTGGCTATCGCACCGGGTCTATTTACTAGCACCGACCCGCGCCTGTGCGAACTATCCAGGTCCCTCGCCCCCGCCGAGCCAGGCCACCCCTTCGGCTTCAACCGCCAGGGTTGTGACATCTATGCCCGCGTGATCTACGGTGCGCGTGCTTCGGTCGCCGTCGGCATCCTCACCACGCTGCTCGTCGTGGTGCTTGGTTCAATGATCGGCGCTATCGCCGGCTTCTTCGGCGGCTGGATCGACTCCGTCCTGTCCCGCATCACCGACATCTTCTTCGCCATCCCGCTGGTGCTCGCCGCCATCGTGGTTATGCAGATGTTCAAGGAGCACCGCACCATCATCACGGTGGTCTTGGTTCTTGGCCTCTTCGGCTGGGTCTCTATCGCCCGCATCACGCGCGGCGCGGTAGTCTCCATCAAGAATGAGGAATTCGTGCAATCCGCGCGCTCCATCGGTGCGTCGAGCTGGCGCATCCTGTTCAGCCACATCCTGCCGAACGCGGCCGCGCCCATCATCTCCTACGCCACCGTGGCGCTGGGTACCTACATCGTCGCCGAGGCCACCCTGTCCTTCCTGGGCATCGGCTTGCCGCCGACGTTCGTGTCCTGGGGCGGAGACATCTCCGACGCGCAGGCCTCCCTGCGTGTTGCCCCGGCAGTTCTGTTCTACCCGGCGGGTGCCTTGGGCCTGACCGTGTTGAGCTTCATCATGATGGGTGACGTCGTCCGCGATGCACTCGATCCGAAGGCGAGGAAGCGTTAATGACTAACCCACTTCTTGAAATGAAGGACGTTCGCATCTCCTTCACCACGTCGACCGGCGTGGTTGAGGCAGTGCGTGGCGTCAACATGTCCATCTACCCGGGCCAGTCCGTGGCCATCGTGGGCGAGTCCGGTTCCGGTAAGTCCACCACGGCGATGTCCATCCTGGGCCTGCTGCCGGGCACCGGCAAGGTCACCGGCGGCCAGATCCTCTTCGAGGGCGAGGACATCACTCACTACAACAACAAGCAATTCGAATCGCTGCGCGGCGACAAGATCGGCTTGGTCCCGCAGGATCCCATGTCCAACCTGAACCCTGTATGGCGCATCGGCACGCAGGTTGAAGAGTCTCTCAAGGCCAACCAGGTGGTGGAGGGTTCCAAGCGCCACGAACGCGTTGTGGAGCTTCTGGAGGAAGCCGGGCTTCCCGACGCCGAACGCCGCGCCAAGCAGTACCCCCACGAGTTCTCTGGTGGTATGCGCCAGCGCGCGCTCATCGCGATCGGCCTGGCCGCCCGCCCGAAGCTACTCATCGCCGACGAGCCCACCTCCGCGCTGGATGTAACTGTTCAGAAGACCATCCTGGACCACCTGGAGCACCTCACCGAGGAGCTGGGCAACGCCGTTCTCTTCATTACCCACGACCTTGGTCTGGCGGCCGAGCGCGCCGAACACCTCATCGTGATGCACCGCGGCCGCATCGTGGAGTCGGGCCCGTCGCGCGAGATCCTGCGTTCCCCGCAGCACCCTTACACCCGCCGCCTTGTCAAGGCCGCCCCTTCCCTCGCCTCCTCCCGCATCCGCGCGGCCAAGGAAGCTGGCGTGGAGGCCAAGGAGCTCAAGTCGGGCGAGGCTATCGGCGCCGACGTTGAACCTGGCGCCACCACTGCAGATTCCGCTGAAGGTTCATCTTCCGCGGCTCAGGCCCCGGTCATCTCGGTTCGCAACCTCACCAAGGAATTCGACATCCGCGGCCAGCGCGGCGGCAAGAAGCTCCTCAAGGCTGTCGACGATGTCTCCTTCGACATCCGCCGCGGCACCACCCTGGCGCTGGTGGGCGAGTCCGGATCCGGCAAGTCCACGGTGGCCAACATGGTGTTGGGCCTGCTGGAGCCGACCTCCGGCACCATCGAATTCGAAGGCCGCGATACCTCGAAGCTATCGAAGCAGGAACTCTTCAAGCTCCGCCGCAAGATGCAGGTGGTCTTCCAGAACCCCTATGGCTCACTGGATCCGATGTACTCCATTTACAAGTGCATCGAGGAACCCATGGCGCTGCACAAGGTGGGCTCGCGCAAGGAACGCGAGGCCCGCGTGGCCGAGCTTCTCGACATGGTCTCCATGCCTCGCTCCGCCATGCGCCGCTACCCCAACGAGCTCTCCGGCGGCCAGCGCCAGCGCATCGCCATCGCCCGCGCGCTCGCGCTGCGCCCAGAGGTCATCGTCCTCGATGAGGCCGTTTCCGCCCTGGACGTGCTGGTGCAGAACCAGATCATCCAGCTCCTCGCGGAGCTGCAGTCTGAGCTCAGCCTGTCCTATCTCTTCATTACCCACGACCTCGCAGTGGTCCGCCAGACTGCCGACGACGTAGTTGTGATGAAGAAGGGCCAGGCCGTCGAGCAGGGCACCGCCGACGATATCTTCGACAACGCCCAGCAGGAGTACACCCGCAACCTCATCAACTCGGTTCCGGGTATGCACCTCGATATCGGCACGGATATCTAGCTCAAGCGCGCCGACTACCCGTCAACCTTGCTGTGGTTGGCGGGTTCGGCATTGACGGGCCTTTATACCAGCGATAGCGGGCCGCGAAAGACGATGGTCTTTATATGCAATTACTGGACCCAAGACTGTTGAAAAACAACCAGCAATTCCATAAAGTGTACGGTGAGCCATATCACTTCTATGGACTCTAAAGGATCTCTAACACAAGGAATTCTGATGAAGAAAATCACCCTTTTAGCTTTCAGTTTGGCGCTCACCACATCTGGCGCGGGACCTTCTGCTGCCGCCACCAACGTGCAACCGTTCAAAATCTGCGAATACGAGAATGGATCACAATGCACCGGATGGTATCCAAATCCGGACACATGCCGAGACATCTTCAATAAGCCAGGCGTTACTGATTACCAGCTTCGCGCCTGCCTTGCTTGGAGTGGGCACGGGAGTCGGGGATAGGAACGCATAATGTCCACTTCCATCGTGATAATTCTTTTGGCTGTCCTACTCATCTCCCTCCCCGCAGGAATGATGCACCACCGCATTAACAAACGAACACATAGCCATGATCCCGAAGTTCGTCAGGCTGCTGTGGACTTTCAACGAGACGTCAGCAGAGGGCAAATGGGCTTTTAATTCACTCGCCCGCCCTCGCCGAAGACCTATTCCAGAAACCTATGAGACGCAGGAGCCGGTTGGGGTGGCGTCGACAAGCTGCGTAACGTCACCCACGTGGCCGCGCACCTCGTCCGCGGTGAGTGCATAGCCCGTATCGGAATCCTCCACGGAAGCACCAAACACAACGCCGAGCACCTGGCCCTCCGGGTTGATCATCGGGCCGCCGGAATTGCCCTGCCGGATGCTGCCGCGCACCGTGTAGGCATCGCGCTCCACACGGCCCGTGGAATAGATATCCGGCCCCGCGATGGTGAGGCGATCCCGCACTCGCGCCGGTTCTGCAGTAAAGGGCCCCGACTGCGGGAAGCCCAAGACGATGGCATCATCCCCCGTCACAGCCGCGTGCTCCGCCCACGGTAAAGGTTCCAGGTCCAAGCCCGGGCTATGCAGCACCGCAATGTCCACATCCGAGTTGTAGTAGACCACATCCGCTTCCTTGAGCCCGAGCACGGTATCAAGACGCACCTTATCCGTACCCGCCACAACATGGGCGTTCGTGATGACGTAGTCCGGTTCCGTAACGAAGCCCGAGCCCATCAGACGGCGCGAGCACGCCTCGGCATCACCCAGCACGTGGATAACGGATGGCCGCACGCGTTCCGCGAGCTCAGGATCCCCAATATGCACCGCGGGCGCATCCACCTCAACGCCCGAGCCGGAACGCTCCCAGGGCGAGACCAACGGCGGCAGCCCGGACTCGTTGAGGAGCGCAGCCAAGCCATTCGGCAACGCTGCCAGGCGCGAAGGCGCCACCGCATTCAGCGAGCTCAGCACGCGCGATTCACGCAGCGCCTGCCCCGGCTGACCTCCCAAATTGGAGGCCAGGGGTAAGGACACCAACCAAATCACCACGATGGCCGCCGCAGCTTGGAACACCGCGCCAATCGACGAATCCACGCGCTGCCCCGACCGCGTTCGCATGCGGTCCCGCAACGCCATGCCAAGCGACGTCCCCACCAGCTGCCCCAGCCCCACCAGCAAAATGAGCACGCCGACGGCCAGCAAGAAGCGCACGGCCGCCTGGTCAGTCAGGCCCATCGCCAGCGGGGCCAGCACGGTTCCCAGCACCAGTCCCGCGATGATTCCCACTGCGGCGAGGACCGCTGCCAAAGCGCCCTGCCGCCAGCCCACGCGCACGGCGAGGAGCACGGCAATCACGATCAGAACGTCAACGACTAAGGACACAGAGGGGATACTTTCTTAAGGGCTAAAAGGAGCAGAACTAGCCTATCTTCTCATTATTCAAAGAGCGATCGAGTGAGTCACGCAGATCATGAACCAGATTCTTATCCCATTCCACGCTCCACCCCGCGTGGTCCATGAGCCCGGATAGCACTCCCGCAGTAAATCCCCACACCAGGTATCCGCGTGTCCGAAACGCCGGCCCCTTCCACCGGCTAAAGCCCACCATCAGGCGGTTGGCAGGATCCGCCAGCTCCTGCAGCGGGACGGTAAAGACGTCGTCGGTTTCTTCCGGACTCGCCGGCCACACGGTGCCCGGTTTATGCCAGTATGCCAAGACGGGGCTCACGGTGTTGCCGGTCGCCGGGATATCTAGCTTGCCCCACTGTTCAAGAGGGGTAACGGTGGAGCGGTCGAGGCCGGTTTCTTCTTCGGCTTCGCGCAGGGCGGCGTCGACAAGCGAAGTGTCCTCTTCATCCTTGCGCCCACCAGGAAATGCAATCTGGCCGGAGTGCGAGCGCATCGAGGGCGAGCGGTGCGTAAGCAACACCTCACCGTCTGCGAAGCTTTCGCCCTTCAAGAGCACCAACACTGCCGATTCACGCCGGCGCTTGGCGGCCGGGACATGCCGAATGAGGCGTTCTTGGACCTTGTCTGTATCAACCCCGAGCGCCGGGCGCAGCCACTCCGGGGCGTGAGCAGGAAACAGGCGGCTCACTGAAGAACCTCCTCGACGGCCGCCTCCAATTCTTCGGCGGAGCTAAACGGTTTGATGAACTTCTCTTCCACCTTGCCATCGCGCACCACGAGGGTGATGGGGATGACGCCCGGCAGCCCGAGCTCGCCAGCGAAGGTCCCATCCTCGTCCTGGTAGCTGGGGATGTCGACCTGCAGGTCACTCAAAAGCGCAGCACCGTTGGCGGCGTTCGCATCCGCATGCACGCCGACGACATTCCACGTCGAGTGCGAGCGTGCAAGGTCTTCGAAGAAGGGCAGCTCCGTGCGGCACGGCTCGCACCACCATGCCCACAACGTGACGATCTGAACGTTCTTGGCCGCCGCGGTACCGGCCGCTCCTAAGCAGGGAAGGTCCACCCCAGCAATGGGCCCCTCGGGGCACTTGGGACGCTTGGCTACTTCTTGCTCCTGCGCCTCGGGGACGGGGACCTCCGGCTCATCATCCTCAAGGAGATTCACCACGCCGACGAACGCGAGTGCCGCCAGCGCAACAATGGCTGCGATGCTCACCTTCACGTATCCGGGCCACCGAGAATATTGGCTCATTGCTCCACCTTAACCCCGCGACGGGCACCATGGGGCGAGGACGCAGGCCGTGCACTTCGGCTTCCGGGCGGTGCACACGCGCCGCCCATGGAGGATGAGGCGGTGAGAGAATACGGTTTGTTCCTCTTCGGGCACGCGCTTGGCGACGTCCCTCTCAATCGCCCGCGGCGTCTTCGCCTCGGTCAGACCGAGCCGCTGACTCAGTCGCGTGACGTGGGTATCCACGGTGATTCCCGGCAGCCCAAAGGCATTTCCCCGCACCACCAACGCGGTCTTGCGGCCGACGCCGGGCAGCGAGGTGAGCTCGTCGATGCCGCGTGGTACCTGCCCGTCGAAGTCCGCGACGAGCTTTTCACCGATGCCCAACAGGTGGCCGGCCTTCATGCGCTGAAAGCCGAGTGGGCGGAGAATGCGCTCAAGGTCGGCGCGGTCCGCGGCGGCATAATCCGGCGCGGAGGGGTAGGCTGCGAACAGCTCCGGGGTGACCTGGTTGACGCGGGCATCCGTGCACTGTGCTGAAAGCACTGTCGCTACGAGTAGCTCAAGGGGGTTGGTGAAGTCTAGTTCACAGTCGGCATCGGGATATTCGTCCGCGAGGGCGGTACGAATATGGGCAACACGCGCTTCCTCGGTATCATCGTCATGCTGTGCAAAAAGGTCAGGGGACATAGAAGTAACTCTAGTGACGGAAGTTAGAATGGAAAGCATGATTTCGCTCGTTGTCCTCGTCCCGCTGTGCCTCGCCCTGTTTGCCATTCTCATGGAAAAGCTAGAGGCAACGGCCTTCGAGAATTAAACAGATTAGTAAAGGCATGTGACTATTTTTCCCGTTGGTGGAAATAGTGACTAATTGCACTGTATGATGTTGTGCAGTGCCTCGTGGCGCACTGGAGACTAGGTGCGTCAAAATAGACCAAACCAGCTTGCGTCCAAGTGTTTTCCTCGCTGCGCAGGCTTTAAGGAGTAACAGTGGAAGGCGTACAGGACATCCTCTCCCGCGCTGGCATTTTCCAGGGCGTCGATCCGGTAGCAGTACAAAACCTCATCGAGCAAATGGAAACCGTCCGTTTCCCGCGCGGCACCACCATTTTCGAGGAAGGAGAGCCGGGCGACCGCCTCTACATCATCACCTCGGGAAAGATTAAGCTTGCTCGCCACGCCCCGGATGGCCGTGAGAACCTGCTGACCGTGATGGGTCCGTCCGATATGTTCGGTGAGCTTTCTATCTTCGATCCGGGCCCGCGCACCTCATCCGCTGTGTGCGTCACCGAGGTCACCGCCGCCACGATGAACTCCGAAATGCTCAAGCAGTGGGTGGCCGATCATCCGGCGATTGCGCAGCAGCTGCTGCGCGTGCTGGCCCGCCGTCTGCGTCGCACCAACGCCAACCTGGCGGACCTCATCTTTACCGATGTTCCGGGCCGCGTGGCCAAGACCCTGCTGCAGCTGGCTAACCGCTTCGGCTCGCAAGAGGGCGGTGCACTGCGCGTGAACCACGACCTCACTCAGGAAGAGATCGCCCAGCTCGTCGGCGCGTCCCGCGAGACCGTCAACAAGGCGCTGGCCACCTTCGCCCACCGCGGCTGGATTCGCTTGGAAGGCAAGTCGGTGCTCATCGTCGATACCGAGCACTTGGCTCGCCGCGCGCGCTAGGCCTTAAAGGCCGAGCCAGCATATGCCGCCTCCGGGCGGCTGTGGCCCAATGCAAAATCCCCCGAGAATTTCTCGGGGGATTTTCCTATGCGGTGTTTTAGTTCTGAGCCGCGAGGTACTTCAGCGCAGTGCGCGTGGATTGCTCGGCGGCGTGGCGAAGGACCGGGTCTACGTCGTCGTACATCTCATCGACGAGGGTCTTAACGTCAACATCCTCGCCAAGGCGCCCGCGGACCTCTTTAATCTGATCCAAGCGGTGGTGACGGCGGTCAATGTACTTGCGGGCAACCGCGGAGGTGTCCTCCAAGTCCGGGCCATGCCCCGGGAAGAGTGCTACATCCTTGCCGCGCTCTTCGAGAAGGTCCAGCGTCTTCAGGTAGGCGCCCAAGTCACCATCGGTCTCAGACAGGAGCACGGTGTGACGGCCAGCGATGGTATCACCGGTCAGAATTCCCTCCAGGGTGGAGTGCTTAGCCTCTTCGGACCATACGAAGAAGCAGGTGGAATCCGCAGTGTGGCCAGGGGTATGGACCACCTCGAGTTGCGGGGTGATGCCGTCGACGGTGATCACTTCGCCGTCGACAAGCGCCTCCGCGCCGTTGCAGTAGTTCGGATCGAACGCGCGAATCGGAGCGCCGGTGAGCTGGCGCAGACGCTGAGCGCCCGAGGCGTGATCATCGTGGCGGTGAGTGAGAAGGATCAGTGCTACCTCGCCCGCTTTCGCGGTCACAACGTTGAGATGCCCCTCATCCTCTGGGCCTGGATCGACCACAATGGCGCGGGAATCTTCTCCGGCGCGAATGATCCACGTGTTGGTGCCTTCCAAGGCGGTGTAGCTGGGATTATCGCACAGCACGACACCGACGGACTGGCTCACGGGACGCAATTGGCTATATGCAGGATGCTCCATGGTTCTAACCCTATCCGATTACTCAGCGATTTCTACGATAACTTCGATCTCAACGGGGGAATCCTTCGGAAGGACCGCTACCCCCACTGCAGAACGCGCGTGAACACCGGCATCACCAAAGACCTCCCCGAGGAAGTTCGAGGCACCGTTGATAACCGCGGCCTGATCCGTAAAGGATGGAGCCGAGGCGACGAAGCCGACCACCTTCACCACGCGGGTGACACGGTCGAGGCCCACGAGCCCATCGATGGCAGCCAACGCGTTTAGCGCGGCCGTGCGCGCCAGCTCCTGTGCCTTCTCGAGGTCCACTTCTGCGCCAACCTTACCGGTAGCAGGCAATTCGCCGCCTACGACGGGCAGCTGACCGGAGGTCCATACCTGGTTTCCTACCTGGATGGCCGGGATATAGGACGCGAGAGGGACCGCGACAGAAGGAAGCTCGACGCCGAGTTCTTCCAGGCGTGCGAGGGCGCCCATTAGGACTCCTCCAGAGGGCGCTTGAAATAGGCGACGACACTCTCCGGGTTCATGCCCGGGGTGATAGTGACGAGCTCCCAGCCGTCCTCACCCCAGGAATCGAGGATTTGTTTCGTCGCGTGCGTAAGAACCGGCGCGGTTGCATATTCCCATTTAGTCATGGGCCCAATGCTACTAAATACCGATGAGTTCGCCACCCTCAGCAAGGTAATGCGCCCAGCTGGTGATGTGCGGATTCTTGCGCAGGAGGGCGCGGCGCTGGCGCTCCGTGAGGCCGCCCCACACGCCAAACTCCACGCGGTTATCAAGGGCATCCGCGCGACACTCGTTCAACACTGGGCAGTGACGGCAAATCACCGCAGCCTTACGCTGCTCTGCCCCTCGCACGAACAGTGCATCAGGGTCACCGTTGCGGCACTTGGCTTGGGTAACCCACTCACCACGCTCGGAGGTTAACGAGGCATTCTTTACCATTGCGGACCGTCCTGCACCTTTGACACTGACTGCCATGGCTAGGTAACTCCTTCCAAGTTCCCCCCGTCGTAGTGGAAGATCATGAATAACCCTCAACCCGACGGAATATTATGTACCATTGGTAAGTCTATTCACAGACCGGTATACCTGTCTAACAGGTCACACTTTAGGGGGGTCTCCCGGATCTGCACCTGAACCACTAGTGTGTGGAGGGTGACTGTCATCAAATCCCTGGGAAAGCTCGTCCTGTCCACAGCACTGGTCGGCATCCTCATCGCGCTGGCCATCGCCCCCGTCGCCGGCGTCAGTGGCGTTGCCGTGGCCAGGACGAACGACACGATGCAATCGGACATCCAGGATCTCACCAGCGGGGATACCCCCGGCGTGAGCACCATCTTGGATGCCAAGGGCAACCCCCTTGCCTACATCTACGAACAGCGCCGCCATCCGGTACAGCCGGATGAGATCTCCGACGCTATGAAGCAGGCAGTCGTGGCCATCGAGGACCGCCGCTTCTATGAGCACGAAGGCGTCGATCTGCAGGGCAACGTCCGCGCTTTGTGGACCAACTTGGCCGCGGGCGGCGTCTCCCAGGGCGCGTCCACGCTGGATCAGCAGTACGTGAAGAACTATCTCCTCCTCGTCAATGCCACCACGGATGAAGAACGGCAAGCCGCAACCGAGCAATCCATAGCCCGCAAGCTGCGTGAGATGCGCATGGCGACGGATATCGACGCCAAGCTTTCCAAGGATGAGATCCTCACCAACTATCTCAACCTCGTGCCCTTTGGCAACCACTCCTACGGTATCGAGGCCGCCGCCCGCACCTATTTCGGCTCCGATGCCGCGCACCTCACCGTGCCACAGGCAGCGATGCTCGCCGGCATGGTGCAATCCTCGGAGTATCTCAATCCCTACACCAACGAGGAAGGCGTGCTCGAACGCCGCAATGTGGTGCTCCAAGCTATGGTCGACACCGGCTCCCTGTCCCAGGAGGACGCCGATGCCTATGCCCAAGAACCCCTCGGCGTGTTGGATAGCCCCGCCACGCTGCCCAATGGCTGCATCGGCGCGGGTGATCGCGGTTTCTTCTGCGACTACGTGATGGACTACCTCGCCGATAAGGGCATCGACCGCGAGCATCTAGCACGCGGTGGCCTGACCGTAAAAACCACCCTTGACCCCGACGTCCAGGACCAAGCTCTCAACGCAGTACGCAGCCACACCGCCCCGGATACCGAGGGCGTAGCGGAAGTCATGAACGTGATCAAGCCGGGCACTGATTCCCGCAAGGTCCTCGCCATGGTGTCCTCGCGCACCTACGGGCTCGACCTTGCCAACAACGAAACCCTCCTGCCCCAGCCCAATTCGCTGGTGGGCAACGGCGCCGGCTCCGTGTTCAAACTCTTTACAGCCGCGGCCGCCTTGGAATCGGGCTACGGCATCAAAGACAAACTGGCAGTGCCCAAACGCTACGAGGCGGAAGGGCTAGGCTTCGGCGGCGCTGAGAACTGCCCACCCAACAAGTACTGCGTGGAAAACGCCGGCAGCTACGCCTCCACGATGACCATGCAGGACACTCTCGCCTACTCCCCCAACACCCCCTTCATCCAGCTCACTGAGCAGCTTGGCGTCGAGCGCATCGTCGACATCGCCGTGAAGCTCGGCCTGCGCTCCTACGAGGAGCCCGGCAGCTACGACGGCGAATCCTCCATCGCCGACCACATTAAGGACTCCAACCTGGGCTCCTTCACGCTCGGCCCGACGGCGGTGAACGCGCTCGAGCTTTCCAACGTGGGCGCGACGGTGGCGTCGGAAGGCATGTGGTGCGAGCCGAACCCCATCGAGGAGGTCACGGACTCCCACGGTAACGAGGTGTACCTCAAGCACACCCCGTGCGAACGCGCGGTGGGCAAAGAGGTGGCCAAGGCGCTGGAAAACAACATGACCGCCGATACTGAAAAGGGCACGGCGGCCGATTCTGCGCGTGCTGCGGGCTTCAGCGGCAAGGCCGCCGCCAAGACTGGTACCACGGAGTCCAACCAGTCCTCGGCATTCCTCGGCTTCAACTCTGAGGTTGCTGCCGCGCCGTATATCTACAATGACGGCACCACCACGAGCCCGCTGTGCACCGGGCCCGTGCGCCAGTGCGCCAACGGCAACCTCTTCGGTGGCAAGGAGCCCGCATCAACGTTCTACACCATGGCCGCGCGCGTTCCCGATGCGCTGAAGGGAACGGTGCCGGACTACGACCGCGCTTATGATTCGGGCACGGTATCGCCGCTTATCGACGGGTTGAAGGGCAAGTCCGAAAGCCAAGCCCGCTCCGCTCTAGAGAAGGCTGGCTACGTGGTCAAAACCACCGAGGTGCCCGCGCCCGGCGTGGGCTACGGCAAGGTGGTTCGTGTCATCACCGGTGCATCCGGCACTAAGAAGGGTGCGGAGGTAACGCTGCAGCTTTCCGACGGCTCCGCTGGCGACTCCGCAAGCTCCGGCACCTCCAACTCCAGCTACTACACCCCGTCGGCGCCGAGCGGCAACGGCGGTGGCACGGACAATGGCCAGCCGGCTACTCAGTCCGACCCGCTGTTCTCCCAAGAGGATGTCGACCGCCTGACGAACGACGTGCGGGATTTCTTCGGGCTTTAGCGCAGAGCGCTAAAGCGTAAAAACGGGCTACAGCGTGACAAGGAGCTAGAGCGTGACAAGGAGCTAGAGCGTAAAACGGGCTACAGCGTGGGTGCTAGCGCTCCTGCGCTAACACGCTAGTTGAGGGCGGCCTTGACCGCGGTGGACAGGCGCTTGCCGTCGGCGCGCCCAGCAGCCTTGGCGGTGGCCACCTTCATCACGTTGCCCATCTGCTTGATGGTCACCGGCTCGCCGGAATCCTTCTCAACCTCGGCGATGGATTCAGCGACGAGGGAGTTCAGGGCGTCGTCGTCAAGCTGCTCCGGCTGGTAGGCCTCGAAGAAGGGGACGTCGACAAGCTCTGCCTCCGCCAACTCCGGGCGGCCGTTTTCCGCGTAGACCTCTGCGGACTCGCGGCGCTTTTTAATCTCACGGGCGATGACCTTGAGGATGTCCTCATCGGTGATCTCGTGGCGGGAACCAGAAGTTTCCTCCGCCTGGATGGCAGACAGCAGAGAACGGATGGCGCTCGTACGGGCCTTATCCTTGGCCTTCATCGAGGTCTTGAGGTCAGCACGGATAGTTTCTTTCAACTCACTCATGCCCTTCAATCTACGCCTGCCGGCCAGGTAGTGTGGTGAAGGTGAAGATTTTCCCTGTTCTTGGCGGACTCGCCGCCGCCGGCCTAGGCGTTGCCGCGTGGGCGCACTCAGAACTCACCAAGTTTGAGCTCAAGGAGTACACCCTGCCGCTTCTGGAGCCCAGTACGCTGCGCGAGGAGTCCGAGTTCCGTATCCTGCACGTGTCCGACCTCCACATGATCCCGGGCCAGCGAGCCAAAATCGAGTGGGTCTCAGGCCTCGATGCCCTTGACCCGCACTTGGTGATCAACACCGGTGACAATCTCTCCGACAAGCGCGCTGTCCCCGAGGTACTCCGCGCCCTGGGCCCGTTGCTGAGCCGCCCGGGGATGTTCTGTTTTGGCACCAACGACTACTGGGCGCCGCGTATCCCGAACCCCTTCAACTACCTGATTGGGAAGAAGAACGAACCCTCCTACGTGAACCTGCCTTGGAAGGGCATGCGCGCGGCCTTCGTGGAACACGGCTGGCACGACGCCAACCAGGCCCGCGTGGAGTTCAAGGTAGGCGACGTCCGCCTCGCTGCCGCCGGCGTGGACGACCCACACCACGACTTAGATGACTACTCCGAAATCGCCGGCATCCCGAACGAGGACGCCGACCTTTCCTTGGCACTGCTACATTCCCCGGAACCCCGCGTCCTAGAGAAGTTCGCGGCCGACGGCTACCAGCTGTCCCTGTCCGGGCACACGCACGGCGGCCAGCTCTGCCTGCCTTTCAAGGTGGCGGGTTCGCGCTCCATCGTGACCAACTGCGGCATCGACCGCGTTCGCGCGGAGGGCCTACACCGGTTCGGAGAGATGTACATGCACGTCTCCAACGGGCTGGGTACCTCCAAGTTCGTCCCCTTCCGCGTCTTCTGCCGCCCGTCGGCCACGCTGCTGCGCATCACCGAGAAGGCCGCCTAGGGATACCCCCTCCACGCTGCCGTTTTGTCCTTTCAGGCTGGGGTGCGTTACAGTAATCCGGTACCGCTTAGAGCGAGACACCGGGATATGGCGCAGCTTGGTAGCGCGCTTCGTTCGGGACGAAGAGGTCGCAGGTTCAAATCCTGTTATCCCGACCACTAAACCCGCAGGAAACTGCGGGTTCTTTTCGTTTTCACCGGGCGGCGGGCAGGGCGCCCGCCCTCCTAGAAGCTGGAGGAACCACCCGAGCCGGAAAAGCCCGAGCTAAACCCGCTGTTGACGCCGCCGCTGCTGCCGGAAGAGCTTTCGCGGGCGGCAGTCGCGTCGCTGTCCCAGGTGCTCACAACATAGAAGGGCACGTAGCCGTGGTAGCCAGAGCCAGCGAAGAAGTTGGAGTCATAGATATGCGTGCGCTCGGGGCGCTCCTCGGCCTCATTGCGCTTCTGCAGCTGTGCCTGCAGGTGCTCCGAGAGCAGCGCAGAGCGGTCCAAGAGCTCCAAGTAGCGTTCCATGAACTGCGGATGATTCGGTTCCTGGGACAAAGCAACGGCGGCACCTTCCAGCTCCTTGGCGTGACGCTCCAGAGACGAGTCGATATCCGCCGCTAGGTAACCCGCCTGGGCTAGGTCTTTACCCAACTCGTAGAGCTCGAAGCGGCGGGCGTCGGCATCAGCGTCTTCGATTCGGTGCAGCTTGTCGATGTTGGCCTCGGCGGTTTCCACGCGCTCACACAGTTCGCGCGCGTGAGCGATGGGTTCGGCATGCGAGCGGAACTGGTCATCCGGCGCGTCAGCCGGTATCGACATCAGCGAGCCCACCTGGGAGTCGATAGCGAGGAAGTCATCACGCAGGCCCTCCCAGTCCTCGCGCAAACGCTCATCCACGAGGCCGGATTGCAGCGAGTGCGCCCGGATATCGATCTCCCGCAGGCGCTGCGCCACATCGGTATAGGTCTGCGACACATAATCCCAATCCTCGCGCGCCTGCTGCGCGTTCTTCTGACGGCTGCGGCGAGTACCGCCAACGATGCCTGCGCCCGCGCCACCAACGCTCAGGCCCGCTACCCCCAGACCAATGGCCGCCCCGATGCGCCCTTCTTTCGCGCCCTCATACTGGGTATCCGCAGCGCGGTCCACGTCGATCGCAGCCGCCGCACCCGCAAAGAGACCAGCAGGAATGTTGTCATCCCGCACGCCCGGCTTAATGGCTTCGATGGACTGCTCGAGATGGCTATCTTTCTTGCGCAGCTTCATCTGTTCGGCCACGTCCTCACCCGCGAAGACGAAGGCCTGGCGCGGATCGAGGCCGACGCCGACGAAGACTTGGCCATCGGCAAACTTATCCTTGCCGATAAGCTCCGGGTGATTGTCACGCAAATACTCCTCCACGGAGTCGTTGACGTTTTCTTTGTTCTTGGCAAAGACCATGTAGTGCAGCTCCTGCACCACGTCGGGGGCGGCGATCCGGGAGACGTCGCCAAGCATGCGCTCTTCCTCCTCCGGAGTGAGCACATCGTCGGGGTCCATGATGTCGGCCTGCACCTCGCGCTGCGCGGGCTGCATGAGAAAATCGGCACGCTCCGGCTCATCAAACACCGCCAAGCTCGCGCCCGCACCAATACCTCCGAGCAGCAGACCACCCGCCACTGCTGCACCGACGATGGCGCCGACCGACGTTATTTTGGGACCACGGCTGGCGGCAAAAGGTTTGATATCGCGAGAGTCGGTCACGGTGATTCTCCAATTCTTCAGCGTTCAGTGCCGCCAATTTTACCCCCGAAAATTGGAAACGACGCGGTGCCCCTACAGCAGCCGCGTCGCCCCTATTCCCTATCACTCACAACGGATTGGAGAAACCGTTTGCCTACCCCCTAAGTAGGCTTTGTGAGCGATTCTCACTCTAGCACTATTTCCCCTCGCAACGGTAGATAAATCTTCAAAAACTCTGTAACGCTTCTACCAGCTCAGTCGATGCTTCACACGCAGGCCTTTGAGCTAGGCTTTTCCATTTTCTTCGTGCCTAGCGGGTGCCCCCACGAGGCCGAATGCCGCGATGGAAATTACCCCCAAAATAGCCAGCGCGGTCCACAGCTGTGGGGACTGTCCCCCATTGCCTGCCACGGTGATGGCGGAGGTTGCCCACTGCATGGGAAAGAGGTGCACAAGCGCACTCATCGCGGCGTTGAGGTCGGTTCCCGTCGAGGCCGCTTTCCACGCCCATCCCACGACGCCCACCTGGGCTACGCCGAGCACGCTGCCCAGGCCCCAACCAGCGAGCCCCAGTCCGCGCACGAGTGCGTACACAATGCTTGCCGACGCCACCCCGGCCCCCGCCGCCGCGAGCCCCGCCCACGCCACGGCCGCGGCGGTTCCGCCAGTCGCCAGGAGTGCTACGAGCAGCCCTACCACGACGCCGATCAGCACCGCACCGCCCAGCAATGCCAGGATACGGCGCTCCACTCGCGTCAGCAGCGCTCCGATAACCCCGCCGCCCAAGACGGCGATAGCCGCGAGGAGCATGGCCACGATGGGGCTGAGCAGCTGGGCAGGCGCGTTATCGCCCTCAGCTGGTCCAGCTACGGTGGGCAAGGCACGCTGCGCACCCTGCACCTTGGACCGGTTCTGCTGAGCCATGCCGTCTACCTTCTCTGCGCCGGCAACGAGCTTGTCCACACCTTGCAAGGCCTCATCGACCTTGGAGTTGAGCTCGCCAATACCGGCATTGAGCTGCTTTGCGCCCTCCGTGGCTTGATAGACGCCATCGTGGTAGGCGTAGCCGCTCACGGCCAGCTGGTTGGAGAGCTCGCGCGAGCCATCCTTCAGCTGCGTCAGTTGATCCTGAATGGACTGGTCAAACTGGAAGTTCTCCACTTGGCTGCGCAGATCACCGAGCTGCGAGCGGATATTCTTCGCCTCCGCCGAGTGGTTTCCTTCCAAGTCCTTGAGGGTGCCATCGATGGCCTGCAGGATCTGTCCGCGGACCACGCCTAGGCCGATGACTTGGTCGACGGCGCCGCCGACGCCGTCGGCCAGCTCGGTAGCACCGTTGCCCAGCTGGGCGGTGCCGGATTGCAGCTGGACGAGGCCGTCGTATAGCTCCTGCGAGCCGCCGGCCAGTTTGTCCACTCCGCCGCCCAGTTCACCGGCGCCATCCTTCAGCTCACCGGTGCCGTCAGCAAGCTGCTGCGCACCGCTCGCCAGGAATCCCGCCTGGGCGTTGGCTTCGCTGAGGGCACGGGCGACGTCGTAAAGCTCAGCGGGATCGATGGTGCCATCGCTGGGCGCACCCGCCTGCTCCTGGGACCAGGCTTCGGCTGGCTGCCACTCGGACACGGTGGCAACGACCGCGCCGATAACGAGCGGCACGATGAGCACGAGGGCGAGAAGGAGTGCGCGGGTGCCAACCTTCCGGTTAGCGTCAGCAGGAGTAGCTAGGCGTGAGGTCATGTAAAAGAAACTATCGCCCACGCTGGGCAAAAGCGGTCAGGCGCGCGGAAAAGCCCCGTCCGGAATGAACCCGGCGGGGCTTCTAAGGTGACGGATTAACTCATGTGGGTGACGGATTAACGCCCCTGCGTTAATCCCTACTTCTTCTCAGCGAAGAGCTCGCGCACGCGCTTGCCCAGCTGCGGGGAGACGGCATCCCAGTAGGCGTAGACGCGCTCCTCGGTCTCCGGGGACACACCGGCCATAGCGTTGGTGATGTTGTCCGCCAGGCGCTCCTTGGCGTCGTCATCGTAGACGTTCTCGTACAGGTCGGTGGCCTGGACGGTGTCATTGTCCTCAGCGTGGTGGATATAAGGCGCACGCACCAGGTCGATGCCTGCCGGGTCCGGGTTCACGTAGAGATCCGGAGCGGTGGTGGTCTCCTGCTCCTTGAAGCGCAGGTTCTCATCGCCATCCAGGTAGCCGCCGCCCTTAGCGTGACGGTTCGGGGAGTAGACCGGATCCTCCGGGGCGTTGAACAGGTACTGCATCGGCCCCTCGTGCTCGTAGGTGTTGACCTGGTTGAGCGGCTGGTTCACCGGCAGCTGCTTGTAGTTCGGTCCGATTCGGTAGCGCTGCTGGTCGGAGTACGCGAAGACGCGTGCCTGCAGCATCTTGTCCGGAGACAGCCCAATGCCCGGGACAATGTTGGACGGATCCAGGGCAACCTGCTCAATCTGCGCGAAGAAGTTGCGCGGGTTGCGGTTGAGCACGAAGTATCCGACATCGACCAGCGGGTAATCCTTCTTGGACCAGGTCTTGGTGAGATCGAAGGGGTTGAAGCGGTACTCTTCAGCCTCCGCCACCGGCATGATCTGAACCTTGACGTCCCAGACCGGGAAGTTGCCTTCCTCGATGGCGTTGTAAAGGTCCTCGCGGTGGTAGTCCGCATTCTTGCCGGCCATCTCCGTGGCTTCCGCGTCGGTGAAGTTCTCCACGCCCTGGCGGGTCTTGAAGTGGTACTTCACCCAGAAGGCATCGCCGGACTCGTTGACCCACTGGAAGGTGTGGGAGCCGTAGCCGTTCTGGTGGCGGGTGGTCTTCGGGGTACCGCGGTCACCCATAAGGTAAGTCACCTGGTGGGTGGTCTCCGGGTTGCGGGTCCAGAAATCCCACTGCATGTCAGCATCACGCAGGCCGTTGGCACCCAGACGCTTCTGGGAGTGGATAAAGTCCGGGAACTTAATGCCGTCACGAATGAAGAAGACCGGGGTGTTATTACCCACGATGTCGTAGTTGCCGTCCTCGGTGTAGAAGCGCAGCGCGAAGCCGTGGACGTCACGCCAGGTATCCGGGGAGCCCTGCTCACCGGCGACGGTAGAGAAACGGCCCATCATCGGGGTCACGGTGCCCTTCTGGAAGAGCTTGGCCTTGGTGTAAGCAGAGACGTCCTCGGTAACGTGCAGCTCACCAAAGGCGCCGTGGCCCTTAGCGTGCGGGGTGCGCTCCGGCACGCGCTCGCGGTTGAAGTGCGCCAGCTTCTCAATGAGGTGGATGTCATTGAGCACTACCGGGCCGTTCTGGCCAACGGTGATGCTGGTGTTTTCAGTAGCAATTGGCTGACCGGAGGGGCGGGTTGTGTTCGGGCCGCCCGGGGCGCGCTGGCCCTTGTCGAGAACCTTGTCTGCCGCGGACTCATTCGAAGCGTTAGTCATGGGGTTAATGCCTCCTAGATCGGTTGATAATTTGCTTTACATTATCAATCACGGACCTTTCATAGCCTACCCATAAAAAATGACCTGCGCAACAGTTTTTGGCGTTGCCAGAGTTCACGGCCTTAAGCCCGAGGCACCCAAGTCCTGCCTCCCCCGACTGGTAAGTTATGGGAGGTGAAACGACACTCCGAGCGCGACGATGCGCGCGTCACCGACCTCGCCCTCAAGGCAGGCCGTGGCGATCGCGCAGCCCTCACGGAGTTCATTAAGTCCACCCAAGATGATGTCTGGCGCCTGCTCGCCCACCTCGGCGGCCCGGACATCGCGGATGACCTCACCCAAGAGACCTACCTGCGCGTCATCGGCGCACTCCCCCGCTTCGCCGCCCGCTCCTCAGCGCGCACGTGGCTGCTCTCTCTTGCCCGCCGCGTGTGGGTGGACAACATCCGCCACGATATGGCCCGCCCGCGCAAGTCCGCCACCGAGTACGAGGACGCCGCTGCCCTCGCAGCAACTCCCGAAAACGCCGGAACGTGGAGCGAGTGGATCGACGCTCGCGCGCTTATCGACGCCCTCCCAGAAGACCGCCGCGAAGCCCTCATCCTGACTCAAGTGCTGGGCTATACCTACGAGGAGGCCGCGAAGATCGCCGGGGTTCGTGTTGGCACTATCCGCTCCCGCGTGGCCCGGGCCCGCAAGGACTTAATCAACCAACGCGGCTAATCGTTATCGAGCCGTTACAAATCGGCTTGGCCGGCCATAGAACCTGCATCTACATGCGCCAAACGGCAAATTCTGACACCCCCGGCCACTGCCTATCCTTAAGGAAACCTCAGCCCCAGCTGGAAAACACCGATAGACGGCGCCTAATCTTTTCCGAGGCACACGTGATAAATCGATAGTCGAACCGGGCCCGCGAGGCTTTCCCAATTGCCCGCACCACACCTTGGGTAGTGATGGCATTCCCCCGGCGCGTGTGAGATTGAGAGACATCTTTACTTTATGTGGAAACGCGCAGTGGCCATCTCTATGGCCTTCATCGGCGTCGTCGTCGGCGCCGGCTTTGCATCGGGCCAGGAAGCAGTCCAGTACTTCGTGGCCTTCGGAAACAAGGGCCTGTGGGGCGTTGTGCTTGCTGCCGCCCTCATGATCATTACCGGCGTGTCGATTCTGCAGCTCGGATCCTACTTCCAGGCTGACGAACACACGGCTGTCTACGACAGGATCACTGGTCCCATCGTCTCCCGAATTTTGGACTGGGGAACCTTGGCCACGCTGTTCTCCATTGGCTTCGTCATGTTCGCCGGTGGTGGCTCCACTATCAGCCAGCAATTCGAGGGCGTGCCCATCTGGGTGGGCGGCGCCGTCATGCTCGTGCTCGTCCTGCTGGTGGGTCTCCTTGACGTGGATAAAGTCAGTTCTGTTATCGGCGCGATTACGCCTTTCATCATTTTCTTCGTGGTCCTGGCCACCGGCTACACCATCATCGTGACCGACGTGGATTGGTCCTGGGCCAATGACTATGCCATCAACAACGTGGAGAGTCCCCTCAACAACTGGTGGCTGGCAGCGCTGAACTACACCGGCCTCAACGTTATGTGTGCGGTGTCGATGTCCATCGTCATCGGCGGCAACATCCTGGATAACCGCGCTGTAGGCATCGGCGGCCTCATCGGTGGCTTCTTCTACCTGCTCCTGCTCGCTCTCCTCGTGGTCTCTCTCTACATGGTGGCCCCGGACGTTCACGAGCAGGACCTGCCGGTACTCTCGCTGATCAATAACGTGAACCCAATCCTGGGTTACTTCATGACGTTCATCATCTATGGCATGGTCTTCAACACCGCCATCGGCATGTTCTACGCCATGGGCAAGCGCCTCACCCGTAAGAAGCCGAAGCTCTTCTACCCTGTCTACGCAGGCGCCTGTGTCGTCGGCTTCATCCTCTCTTTCATCGGCTTCAAGCAGCTGGTCTCCAGTGTCTACCCGATTCTGGGCTGGATCGGCCTGCTCATGATTGCCGTCATGGTCATCACGTGGATTACCCAACGTGACAAGATCACCTCCGAGTCTGACCGCCGCGTGCGCGCCCGCACCCTGGTCAAGCGCCGCCTGGACCCGCGCGAGCACTTCACCAAGAAGAACGAGCGCGAGCTGCGCAAGCTGGCAGCGGCCTCCAACATGGAAACTGAAGAGTTCGTCTCGACCGTTGCCGATGAGATCCACGAGGAGCTCGAGGCCGACGATGAGATTGAATACGACCGCGAGGACCCGGATCCCTCCGTGACCTTCGTGGAGCACACGAAGCCCGAGGTGCCGAAGGACTAGCCCTTCCGCACACCCCCTTTCCCATTACTCACAAAAAGTCCGCCCCCAGATATCACTCTGGGGGCGGACTTTTCTTATTTATGCGGGTTCTAAAACTCGCTGCAGCTTTGCTTTAGACCAGCAGCTCCGCAATCTGAATGGTGTTGAGCGCGGCGCCCTTGCGCAGGTTATCGCCGGAGACTACGAAGACAAGGCCCTTGTTGTCCTCGACCGTCTGGTCTTGGCGGATGCGACCGACCAAGGAGAGGTCGATGCCGGCTGCCGCCAGCGGGGTCGGCACATCGACGACCTTGACGCCCGGTGCGGACGACAGTACCTCGCGGGCCTGTTCCGGGGTAATCGGCTTCTCAAACTCCGCGTGCACCACCATGGTGTGGCCGGTGAACACCGGGATGCGCACGCACGTACCGGAGACCTTGAGCTCCGGGATACCCAGGATCTTGCGGGACTCGTTGCGCAGCTTTTGCTCCTCGTCGGTTTCTTCCGTGCCATCATCGACGAGGTTGCCGGCCAGCGGCAGCGCGTTGTACGCAATCGGGGCGACGTAGGGGCCCAGATCCTCCTCGGAGACCTCGAGCGCCGAGCCATCGTGGACGAGCTCAACGTTGCGGTCGCCGATGGACGCTACTTGCTTAACCAGGGTTTCCACGCCTGCCAGGCCTGAGCCGGAAACGGCCTGGTAGGAGGCGACGCGCATGGTGGTGAGACCGGCGGCGTCGTGAAGCGCCTTCGTGACCGGCATGATCGCCATGGTCGTGCAGTTCGGGTTCGCGATGATGCCCTTCGGGGTGTTGCTCTTCTCCTCCGGGTTTACCTCCGAGACGATGAGCGGCACGTCCGGGTCCTTGCGCCATGCAGAGGAGTTATCCACCACGATGGCGCCGGCCTCGGCGAAGAGCGGCGCATACTGCTTGGAGGTGGAACCGCCGGCGGAGAAGACGGCGACGTCGATCCCAGCGAGGCTTTCTACGGTCTGCTCTGCCAGGTCTTCCACGACGATCTTCTCCTCGCGGAAGGTGAGCTCCTGGCCCGCCGAGCGCGCAGAGGCGAAGAAACGGACCGTCTCGGCCGGGAAGTTGCGCTCCTCCAAGAGGGTGCGCATCACGCGGCCGACCTGGCCGGTGGCGCCTACTACTGCAACAGTGGTCATGACCTTTACTCCTTAAGTTTTAGCGTCCGGTACCAGCATAAACGGTGGCCTCTTCCTCGCCACCCAGCTGGAACTTCTCGTGCAAAGCAATGGCTGCCTTATCGAGGTCCGCCTCGCGCGTCAGCACGGAAATGCGGATCTCAGAGGTGGAGATGAGCTCCATGTTGACCCCTGCGTCACGCAATGCCTCCGTGAAGTCCGCGGTGACACCGGGGTGGGACTTCATACCGGCACCGACCAGGGAAACCTTGCCCACTTGGTCGTCGTAAAGCACGTTGCTCCAGTGGCCGTCTTCCTTGAGCTTGGCCAGAATCTCCATTGCCTTCGGCCCATCCGAGCGCGGGCAAGTGAAGGTGATATCGGTCGTGCCGGACTCCAGGGAGGAGACGTTCTGAAGGACCATGTCGATGTTGATCTCGGCGTCTGCGATAGCGCGGAACACCTTAGCGGCCTCACCCGGGCGGTCCGGGATTCCCAGGACGGTGACCTTGGCCTCGGAGCGGTCGGTTGCGATGCCGGTTAGTACTGCTTCTTCCACGGGGATATCCTCCATTGAACCGGCGATGAGCGTGCCGGAGTCGTTTGAATAAGACGAGCGAACTCGAAGGGGAACGTTGAACGCGCGGGCGTATTCGACGCTGCGCAGGACCAGAATCTTAGAGCCCACGGCGGCCAACTCCAGCATCTCCTCGAAGGAGAGCTGCTCGAGCTTCTGGGCGTTGTGAACGATGCGGGGATCAGCGGTGTAGACGCCGTCGACATCGGAGTAAATCTCACACACATCGGCCTTGAGCGCTGCCGCCAGCGCCACCGCGGTGGTGTCCGATCCGCCACGGCCGAGGGTGGTGACGTCGCGCGATTCCTTGTTGACGCCTTGGAAACCCGCGACGATGCAGATTTTGCCTGCATCCAGCGCCTCGGTCAGGCGGCCCGGGGTGACGTCGACAATGCGGGCGTTACCATGACGCTCAGTGGTGAGCACGCCAGCTTGGGAGCCGGTAAAAGACTGAGCCTGCGCACCGAGGGACTCCACTGCCATGGCAACGAGCGCATTGGAGATGCGCTCGCCGGCGGTCAGCAGCATGTCCATCTCGCGCTGCGGCGGGACGGGGTTGACCTGGGCGGCGAGGTCTAGGAGCTCATCGGTGGTATCCCCCATGGCGGAGCACACGACAACCACGTCGTTGCCCTGTTTCTTCGTCGCCACAATGCGCTCCGCCACCGCGCGAATGCGCTCTGCGCTTTCGAGGGAGGATCCCCCGTATTTCTGTACGACTAGGGCCACTGACGGTCCCACCTTTCCTGTTTGTGAGGGCCATTACCTGTTCACCGCCCAATACCTATAGACCGGCAGTCAACTCCTTTAGACTACCGCCCTTTGGCTACCATCGAAACACGTGCTGGATATTAATTCCAGGTAAGGTGGAAACGATGCTTTCAAACCTGGTTGCCGTTGCTTTCGCACTGGCCTCGGCACTAGTCGTGGCCTGGGGCACTGTCATACGCCACCGCATCGTGTTGGACGCCAGCTCCAGGACCGTCATGCGCACCGCAATTCGCACTCCCCTGTGGTGGATTGGCACCGGAGCCGCCGTCGTTGCCTATGCCTTGCAGCTCATCGCACTCCACTTCGGCACGCTGCTCATCGTGCAGCCCATCCTCGTCCTGTCCCTGATGTTCACGCTGCCGCTCGCCGCGTGGTATTCCCGGCGGCCGATGCCGGCGCGGGAGGTCTTCTGGTGCCTAGCGCTGACCATCGCGGTGGGCATCATGGTGGTCTACGGGCGCCCCACCGCAGGCTTGACGACGCCCAGCTGGTCCCAGTGGTGGCCCGCCTTCGCCCTCGGCGCGCTGACACTCGCCGCACTCTTTGTGGCGGCCTATAACCGGCCGGAGGAATCCGCACTCGCGCTCGGCAGTGCCTGCGGCATCCTCTACGGCTACGTGGCGCTCGTAGCGAAAGCGGTGGTTGACGTCCTCTCCCACCAAGGCATCGCAGCATTGCTAGCGAGCTGGGAGCTGTACGTGCTCATCGGGCTGGCGGCTGCCGGCACGGTGATCCAGCAGTATTCCTTCCACGCCGGCGCTCTTGCGCATTCCCTTCCCGCGATGACCATCATGGAGCCCATCGTGGCTTTCGGCCTGGGTTACTGGGTCCTGGGCGAGAAATTCCAGGTCGAGAGCATCGCAGGCTGGTGCGTGATGGGGGCTTCGCTCATCATCATGATCGCCGCCACGATCGTCCTGTCACGCATTCCGGTCAACCCGGGAAGCACTCGGCGCGCGGAACAAAGCCCGCACTAGATCGCCCACTCAAAGACCACCAGCATGTAGGCGGAGAACCACGCCGACCACAGGACCCATGCGCCACAGGCAGCCCACAGCATGCGTGGGCGCCACGCCGTGGCGGCGCGCACAACCCACGGCAGCACCAGAATGATCGCGGGCAGGAGAAGTCGCGGGCGCGAGTGCATGATGCCGTCGGAAAGCAGCACATTCGCACATAACGCAGCGCTAAACCACCAGGCGACCGGGTTAACCTTCCCCCAGGCCGCGATGAGCAACACGGGGGCACCGAGGATCACCAGCACGGTGAGCAGGTAGCCCACATCGTTGTTCTCCGTCAAGGTTTCCCACACGAACCGCACGGTGGCAACGCCCCCGTCGAAGGTGGAGTTCCAGTGTTCGGTTTGGATGCCGAAGTAGCCGCCAGCCTCCGCCAGGTAGCGCTGTGTCCACAGCAAGTACCCCGGCAGCGGGAGCGACGCCACGATCAGGCTGAGCCACGCCTGCCAGGAACGCCGCCCGTAAAGGAGCACCCACAGGCCAAAAACTGCAAGGAAGTCCACGGAGGTCAGCCGGACAAAGGACAAGGCAATACCGAAAGCCGCGGCGCTCCACCAATCGCGTTCATCCAGCGCCACGAGTCCCCACACCACAAGGGCCCCGAAGAGGGCTTCCGTATAGGGCATGGAAAACACAATGGACATCGGAGCGCTGCTGACCACGATGGCCGCGGCGCATTGCCCACGGCGCCCTGCCCCCAGGCGCTGCGCTAGGACCATGACTCCAGCAGCCATCACCGCGGTAAAAAGAGTATTCACAAGGAGGGCAGCTACCTCAAGGCTGATCCCGGTCCACCCCAGAACCCGCAACAGTATGGGGAAACCCGGAAAGAAAGCCATAGTGATTTCATGGACCGGCCCATCCGTATGGATGTCCGCATCGAAATAACCGACGCGCGCAATCTCCAGGTAGTACTTAGAGTCCCAGGCCGTGAGCTGATCCCACAGCTCCTGCTCGTTGACGGCTGCGATGCCGCTCAGCACAGCGATGCGCACTGCAGTGCCCACTACCGCGACCAGCACGGCCATGGGCAGCAGCGAAAGTACCCCTGGCGCGCCTTCAGGGGTCGGGGCGGCATCCGGTTCCTTGCCCGGCGCGGTCTTCTTCCCAGGTTCCGGAGCAGTCGTCATGGTGTTTTCTTCAGGCACGCAACACATCCTAGCCACCCGCGACCCCATCCCAGTATGTGAAACCAGTTGCCGCAGAGTGGGAAGCGTTGTATTGTGGCTCACATGACTTTGCGGCACACTCTTCTCCTTAGTAGCCGCGGCGGGATTTAGGTTTGTAACTCTACGGCCAGCGCCCCGTCGCGGAGCGTGGTGATGCCAACACACACCACAGCTGGCCGTCCCCACAATTCACTACATCGTTGCTCATCACAGCAACGCGGCGAAACAAACGCCTCAGGCCACACACAAGGAAGAGAACAAACACCATGTCCCCCAACGATTCTTTCATCTCCGCTCCCCGCGAAATCACCACCCCGGCCGGCCCGCGCAACGAGAACCAGCCCGCCTGGAATAAGCAGCGCGGCTCCTCGATGCCGGTCCACCGCTACCAGAGCTTCGCCCAGGAGGTCGAGCCCGTCACGCTGCCGGACCGCACGTGGCCGGATAAGAAGATTACTGTGGCCCCGCAGTGGTGTGCGGTGGATCTGCGCGATGGGAACCAGGCCCTGATTGATCCGATGTCCCCGCAGCGCAAGCACCGCATGTTCGACCTGCTGGTAGCCATGGGTTACAAGGAGATCGAAGTGGGCTTCCCCTCCGCTTCCCAAACGGACTTCGACTTTGTCCGCGAGATCATTGAGGGCAATAAGATCCCCGAAGACGTCACCATCCAGGTCTTGGTCCAGGCCCGCGAGCACCTGATTCGGCGTACCTTCGAGGCGTGCCAGGGCGCGAAGAACGTCATCGTGCACTTCTACAACTCCACCTCGAAACTGCAGCGCCGCGTGGTATTCCGCAAGGACCGCCCGGCCATCAAGAAGCTGGCCACGGATGCCGCAGAGCTCATCAAGAGCATTGCCAAGGATTACCCGGACACCAACTGGCGCTGGGAGTACTCGCCGGAATCCTTCACGGGAACCGAGCTGGACTTCGCCGTCGAGGTCTGCGATGCCGTCGTCGACATCATGGAGGCCACCCCGGACAACCCCATGATCATCAACCTGCCGTCCACGGTGGAGATGATTAGCCCGAACGTGTACGCCGACCAGATCGAGTGGATGCACCGCAACTTTGCCAAGCGTGACTCCATCATCCTGTCACTGCACCCCCATAACGATCGCGGCGAAGGCATTGCCGCCGCCGAGCTGGGCTACATGGCCGGCGCAGATCGCATCGAAGGCTGCCTGTTCGGCAACGGTGAGCGAACCGGCAACGTAGACATCGTCACGCTGGGTCTGAATATGCTCACCCAGGGCGTGGACCCGCAGATCGATTTCTCCGATCTGCCCAAGATCCGCGAGACGGTGGAGTACTGCAACCAGCTGCGTGTACCGGAGCGCCACCCCTACGGCGGCGAGCTGGTGTTCACGGCCTTCTCCGGCTCCCACCAGGATGCCATCAACAAGGGCCTGGATGCCCTGGCCCAGGAGGTACGCCCCGGCGCCAACAACACCGAGGTGTCGTGGGAGGAACTGCAGGAAACCACCTGGGAAGTTCCCTACCTGCCCATCGACCCGAAGGATGTCGGCCGCGATTACCAGGCGGTCATCCGCGTCAACTCGCAGTCCGGCAAGGGCGGCGTAGCCTACATCATGAAGACCGACCATGGCATCAACATGCCGCGTGCCATGCAGGCGGAGTTCTCCTCCGTCGTGCAGGCGGTGACCGACGCCGAAGGTGGCGAGGTCAACTCCAAGAACATGTGGGACATCTTCGCCAACGAATTCCTGGAGCGCACCTCCCCGCTAGAGCTGGTCTCCTTCCAGGTGGACAACTCCACCACAGAGGGCGAGGACGCCAAGGTAACCGCGACCATCGTCTTCAACGGTGAGAAGCGCGTTGTCTCCGGCATCGGCAATGGCCCCATCGCCGCGTACGCCAATGCGCTGGAGGACGTCGGAATTGATTTCGAGGTCATCGACTACTCCCAGCAATCCCGCACTGCTGGCGACGACGCCGAGGCCGCCTGCTACATCGCCGCCGAGGTTAACGGCGCCCAGGTATGGGGCGCGGGCATCGCTGGCTCGACGACGCGCGCATCCATCAACGCGATTACGTCCGCAGTCAACCGCGCAGACTAAGCCAGGCAAAGCCAGGCTTAACAACAGTGCAGCTAGGGAGGAGCACGTTCCTCCCTAGCTTCCAGCATCCGAGCTTTAAGCTATGCGCAAAAATTCCTGGTCACCATATCCCGCTGAATGCGCTTTCTTGTAGGCCAGAACTCAGAGCGATATAGTTAAGCAGCGTAACTGCACTGCAATAAAGATTTTTCAAACATTTCGTGCGGCTAGTCAGAGCTTCAGTCTGGGCTTCGGCATTCCCAATGCTCACGGCGAACCCGCCCGGCCGTATGCATCCGACGTGGTCCACTCAGCGAAGGCGAGCAATATGACGGTCACTAACTATGTGGTTCCCCACCACGGGTTTGGCACACCGCGTCGCCTGACGGTTGACACCGTAAACCCAGAGATGTTCCTGCAGCTGCTATCGCTAGCTGAAAGCAGTCATCTCCCCGTCACTTTGAGTGGACATTCAAGTACAGGATTTCGCGTCCATCACGGCGAAGACATCGTGGGCGTGATCCCCGCCTCCCAAGCTGCCGATTACTCGGAGCTGGACTGGATCATTGACGCGGGGCTGACCCCACAAGCCACCGCAGAAATCGCACTCCGCGAGGATGCAGCGGAAGAAACCATTCCTGCTTTCGAGGTCCTCCTCCCAGAGCCTGGCCTGTGCGTGCCGCTCAATATTCCCCCGGCTCAGCGGTGGGGCATGCTCAGTGGCCAGCGCGCTTTGCACATCACCGAGTTTGCGGTCCCAGCCAGTTCCCTATCGACGCACCCTGCGCACCTCCTTGTGCGTTTGACCAATAACCGGCACTTTTTCCGACGCTCCATCGAGGTTCACCTTGATGACGAACTCGTCGCCACGATTCCGCGGGAGCGGGCTCCCTGGCTGAGCGATACCATCGCAGGATTCAATCACGAGGGCCTCATCGCAGTCGCCCGCGCATATTTCATATCGGATGGACAACCAACCCTCACCGTCTATTCCGAAGAAGGCACGCCGGAAAGCCACTTCGCCGTGGGAACCGCCGGAATCATCGCTGCCGCCGCGGGCGCAGCGGCCGTGAAGGTCACCAACAGTGGCAAGGCACACGCAGCCAGCCTGCCGGCTGGCGGAATTGAGGCTACCGGCGCAGCGAAGACCGCCGGTACTGCTGCCACGCAGAGCGCACAAGCCCTGTCCCTCAACTCTGCCGGGGCGGCTGCCGTGACCGGAACAAAGATCGCTGCAGCTAGCACTGGGCTCAAGGTAGCTTGTGCTGCTGGCGTTGCCGTCGTGGTCGGCGGGGCTGCCAACTTCGCATCTTCCGGGAATTCCTCCGGTTCACACCACGATAACCTCGCCGAATCGGCTTTTGAAGAAAACACCCTCGCTGTGTCCACGTCACACTCTGCTGACGCCGACCCTGCTGCTATTGAGGACAAGGCCTCCGACGTCGCGGACACTGCGGACATTGTGGCTGCAGACGCCCACCTCCCCGAGGAGCGGGATGATACGGACGCTACGCGAGCGCTTAGCCCGACTGGTTTTTCCGAGCCCACAGAGCCTACTGAGCTGACAGAACCAGCAGAACCCACGGAGCTCGCTGAGCCCACGGAACGTACACCGCTGCCCGCTGCCGAGGAGGCTGCTACTTCACCGCAGGCGGATCACCTGCCGCATACAGCACCGACAACAACACCTCTGACCACCGCTCCCACAGCGGAGGAGCTCGACGCTCCGGAGGATCGCCGCACTGAGGCGTCCACCGCTCCCAATTCCAGCCCTAGGAGCACCGAAAACAGCACAGAATCAACCACTTCACATGAGGCCAGTCGCTCCGCAGAGCCGCCGACCACCACGCACCCGCTGAGCACTACTTCGCGGCCGCGCACAACGCCGCCGATCCACGTACCCCGTCCCACCCCACAAACTCAGGCGACCCCGTCGCCGACTGTGGTGACGACTACGCCGAAGCCACCAGCTGAACCCACGCGCTCCACGTCAAAGGCTGCTCCCACCACCACTCCGGTGGGCGAAGATCGAACCGCACCTCACGACGAACCAACTGCCCCGAGCACGCCGCCGGCCACTACCCCTGTGACCACGCGCGTCAGCACACCACCCACGGCGGCTCCGGCGCCCTCGACTACTTCTGCTCCGGCAACTCCAACGCCCACCACCAAGCCCAAACCAACTAGCAAGCCCAAGCCCACCACGAAGCCCACGCCGACCGCTAAGCCCACGCCAACTAGCAAGCCCAAGCCGACCACTCAACCTCAGCCCACCAGAAAGCCCGAGCCGACTAAAGAGCCCGAGCCCAGCCGCGAGCCTGACCCCACTCCCGAGCAATCCGACCGCGGCGGCTGGGTCATCATCATCGACTTTGGCTAGTCCGCAGCGTGCTTACCTTCACCGCGACTCAGTGGATACAACCCCCTTCTCGTGTGCCCTTTCCAGCTTCCTCGCAGTTGGGTACTAAACTGTGAACAATGACTACGACACCCGGCCCCACCGAGCCTGCAGCGCAGCTCAGCGCTGCAGAGACGCCGGCCGCGGCGTCACCACACACCGGCGCCCCTAAGCCGGGCCCGCGCCCCCACCAGGCAGATAAGAAGCAGACCGATAGGGAGCACAAGGCCTCTGCCCGCGAGGAAGCTCTCGCCGCCTTTCCCTACGTGGCGCTGACCATCCAAACCACCGGAATCCACCCTTCGACCGGCCGCCTGCTCACCGTGGATGCGTTGACTCTCAACGCCGCTGGGGAGATCGGCCAGGAATTCCACGCCGTCATCAACCCAGGCGCAGACCCCGGACCGCGGCACCTCCACGGGTTAAGCGTCGAAGAAATCCAGGCTGGGCAGTCTTTCTCCATGCTGCTCAAGCCCCTGGACCGGCTCATTGATGGCCGCACCCTCATCGTCCACGACACCCCTTATACCTGGGGATTCATCGTCTCCGAAGCGCGCCGTGCAATGACCGCCGCTGCCCGCCAGAACCGCGCGCGCAATCGCAACCGGGGCAAGGGCCGACGCCGCCGCTTCAAGGTGGGACACGTCCCCACCCCAGTCGCCATCGTGGATACTCTCGCCACCGCCCGCCGCCAAAGCGTGTGGGGCACCGACATCCGCTTGGCGGCCGTCGCGCGTGACACCGGCCTTTCCGCACCCGACCCCACGGCCAGCGTCGAACGTGCGCAGAGGACAGAAAAAGATACCTCCCGCGAAGCAACCCGCCTGCTCGTGGCTCTTTATCGCGCGCAAGCTTCAGGCCCACTGAGCAGTGCCACACCGGATGACCTGCGAGCGGATCGTTTCGGGCTGCAGCGCTCCCACGTCCGCGTCGACGCTGCTGAAGCGCCCCGCCAGCACCACAACCCCGGTCCGTATGTGCCCGGCAAGGAGCTCATCCGCGGCATGGAGATCGTCGTAGCCCCGGAAATCACCGAGGACCCCGATACCATCATCGCCGCCCTAGCCCGCGAGGAGCTCAACTACTCTGAAAAGCTCACCCGAGAAACTTCCCTGGTGGTCTGCAATATCACCACGGACCTCGTGGGCAAGCCCATGCATGCCCACCGCAAGAACATTCCCCTGATGTCCGACACCGCTTTCCTCGCGGCCCTCGAGCGCATCGAGGAACCCACGGAGCCCGAAGAGCAGGCCACATCTGGTGGGGCGAGCAACTCGGGGAAGCGCCAGGGCGAGGGACGCTCCGGTGGGCAGTCCAACCGCAACCGCTCCACGAACAAGAATCGACGCCGCTCCCGTCGTAAATCTTCCGGTAATCATCAGCCCGCTAAACAAGGGCACAACGATAAGAAGAACCAGAACCCTTCAACCGAGGGTTCCGCAGGCGACAAGCCTGCTCACTCGGGCTCGGCTAATAACCAAGGTTCGCAGGGCTCTGGCAACAACAATCGAAACAAAGGCGGAAACCACGGGCGTAGGCGTCGCCGCCGCGGTGGGCGCGGCCGCCGCGGTAATGGCAACCAGCAGGGCCAACAAAACTCGGGACACAACCGCTCCCGCAACACCGATAACTAGCGTCCCCCGACTACCCTGGGGAACATGAATTTTAACTTCCGAAGCGCGTTCTCCTCCGCGCGCACTGCGGTTGCCACCACCGCTGCGACGCTGGCTACCACTGCCTCGCGCGCCACGGGCCGCGGCGCCGGCGGCATGATTGGCGGGCTCATCGCCAACGCCATCGACCCCACCATCATGCAGAACCTGGCCAAGCAGCGCCCAGCCATCCTGGTGACCGGAACCAACGGTAAGTCCACCACCACGCGCATGCTCGCCGCCGCTGTGCGCACCGAGCACTCCGTGGCCACCAATGATGGCGGCGACAACATGGACGCCGGAATCATCTCCGCGCTTCTAGCAGGCAAGGACGCGAGTCACTTAGTGCTGGAAGTGGACGAGCTCCACGTTCCCCACGTCGCGGATAACCTCAACCCCACCGCGCTGGTGTTGCTGAACCTCTCACGCGACCAGCTGGACCGCGTGGGCGAAATTAACAAGATCGAGCGGGCCCTGCGCGGCGCAGTCGAGGCCCACCCGGATATGCTCATCATCGCCAACTGCGATGACGTGCTTATGACCTCCGTGGCCTATGACGCGAAGAACGTCATCTGGGTTTCCGCTGGTGCCGGATGGATGGGTGAATCCGTCACCTGCCCGCGCACCGGAGGACACATCGTGCGCGAAGGCGAGGACTGGCACGCGGTCAAGCCGCTTGCCGACGGCCGCGAATTCCGCCGCCCCACCCCCACCTGGGCAGTGACGGAGGAAGGGCTGGCGAGCCCGGGGGGCGTCGACAAGCTCCAGCTGGCCCTGCCGGGGCAGGCCAACCGCGGCAATGCTGCCCAAGCCGTCGCCGCTGCGGTCGAAGCTTTCGGCGTGGATCGCCACAAGGCCATTGCCGCCGCGGAAAGCGTCGACGATGTAGCCGGGCGCTATTCCACCATCACGCTAGGAAACCGCACCATCCGCCTGCTGCTGGCTAAGAACCCGGCCGGCTGGCAGGAGGCGCTATCCATGGTGGACCGCGAGGCCGATGGCCTGGTCATCGCCACCAACGGCCATGTGGCCGACGGTATTGATATGTCCTGGCTGTGGGACGTGCGCTTCGAAGACTTCGACGATCTGCCAGTCAAGGCTGCGGGTGAGCGCGGCACCGACCTCGCAGTGCGTTTGGTCTACGCGGATATCTCGCACGAGCTCATCCCGGATCCCCTCACCGCCATTCAGTCCTGCCCGGAGGGCCGCATCGAGGTGCTGGCCAACTACACCGCCTTCCGTGATCTGAAGAAGGCCCTCACCGCCGCAGCAGCAAAGGAGCATTCGAATGACTAGCCTGCAGATTGGCCTCATCCTCCCCGATATCCTGGGCACCTACGGCGATGACGGTAACGCCCTGGTCCTGCGCCAGCGCGCCCGCATGCGCGGACTCGAGGCAGAGATCGTGCCCATCAAGCTGGGTGAGCCGGTGCCGGAGTCCCTCGACGTCTACACCCTGGGCGGCGGTGAGGACACCGCGCAGATCCTCGCCGCGGAGCACCTCATCGCCGATGGCGGCCTGACCCGTGCGGCGGCCGCTAAGCGTCCGATTCTGGCGATTTGCGCAGGCCTGCAGGTGCTCGGCGAATCCTTCCGCGCGTCCGGCCGCGTGGTGGATGGCGTGGGGCTTATCGACGCCACCACGGCCTCCATGGCCGAGCGCGCCATCGGCGAGGTAGCCACCGAACCCACCAAGGCCGGCATCACCGCTGAGCTCACCGAGCCGCTCACCGGTTTTGAGAACCACATGGGTGCAACCATCCTGGGGCCTGCCGCCCAGCCGCTGGGAACGCTCACGCGCGGAACCGGCAATGCGGATACCGCTGCCATCCTGGACCTCTCCGACAGGGCCGTCCAGCGCGGCGCCGAGGGCGCGGTGCAGGGCAGCGTCATCGCTACCTACATGCACGGTCCGGTCTTGGCGCGCAACCCGCAGCTGGCGGACCTGTTGCTGGCCAAGGCCATGGGAATCGCGCTCAGCGAACTCGAGCCCTTGGATATCCCGGCTATTGACCAGCTACGCACCGAGCGCTTTAACGCCTCGGAGCCGCCGCGCTCGCAGCGCTAGGAAGCACCGCGCTAGACCGTCAGGCGGCCGCTCAACGCACGCGAGAGCGTCAGCTCATCGACAAACTCAAGGTCGCCTCCCAGCGGCATGCCGGAGGCCAGGCGCGTGATCTTCAGTCCTGGGAAGTCCCGCAGCAAGCGCACGAGGTAGGCCGCGGTGGCCTCGCCTTCGGTGTTGGGATCGGTGGCGAGGATGACCTCGGTGATGTCCGGGGAATCGTCGTAAAGCGGCTCCTCCTGGGTGGAATCCGCAAGCTCTCGGTCCGGTAGTACGCCGCCGAGGCGCTGCAGCAGTTGCGAGATGTTGAGGTCCTTCGGCCCCACATTCGCCAGCGGGTCGAGCGCGCCACCCAGCACATGGTAGCGGCCGTCATATTCGCCGGTGCGCTCGATGACCTGGATGTCCTTGGGCTCTTCCACCACGCAGATGGTGGAGGCATCGCGCTGCGAATTGATGCAAATGCGGCAGACTTCTTCGCGGGAAATATTGCAGCAGATGCGGCAGAACGTCACGCCATCGCGTACTGCTCCCAGCGCCTTTTGGAGGCGGTCAATCTCCTCTGGGTCCTGATGCAACACGTGGAAGGCGATGCGTTGCGCTGACTTCGGGCCAATACCCGGCAGGCGCGAGAACTCATCGATGAGATCCTGCAATGGTCCTTCAAACACGCAATGCTCCCCTCACTCAACAACCCCTCAGACCTCGACGGCCGGGGACACAATAAAAGGCCGCGCTGCTCTCCACGAAGAGAGCAACAACGGCCTTTAAGTCTAACGCGCGGATTACTGGTTGCCGCCGAAGACATCCTGGAAGGACGGACCATCGTAGTTCTGCTGGGACTGGCCCATGCCCTGGGACAGCGGGCCAATCTTCTCCTGGGCCAGGCGGCCAGCAGCAGCGTGGGCCTCCTTGAAGGCACCAACGATGAGGTCCTGGAGGGTATCGATGTCCTCCGGGTCGACCACGGACTTATCGATGGTAACGTTCTGCAGCTCAGCGCCACCGGTCATAGTGACCTTCACCAGGCCGTTGCCGGCGGTGCCTTCAACGGTGGAGGCCAGGATCTCTTCCTGTGCCTTCTGCAGTTCTGCCTGGACGCGGGCTGCCTGCGCCAGGATCTCGTTCATGTCATTTGCCTGCTGCATCGGGTCGTTCTCAGTCATGCTAAAAATCCTTTCACACGATTATTTTCACTACGCGCCAAGTGTACAGATGCCACGCTAGAGCCGCCGCGCTCCCAACTCCTGTGCGAGGAGCTCCATGGCCACCTCCGTGGCGTTGCGGTGGTCCATCTCGCCGGCATTCTGCGCGGCCTCCATCATCTCGCGCTCCTCATCCGCGCGGGTGTACTCCGGCTGCGGAGCGGGAGCTTGCTGAGGCACAGGCTGCTGCGGCGCAGCAGGCGCTTGGCCTGCGCTTTCCGACGCCCCACCCATCCCCGCCGGCGGACCGTACTCCTCCGGTGGGGCTTCGAATTCGCCTTCCTCCGGGCCTGGCTCCGGCGGCAGTGGAACGCCGTTGCCAAACTTGGGAACTTTGGAAAACTCTTCATCCCGCTGGGCCGCTACTTGGCTCGCTTGCGCGATGCGTGATCGCCATTGGCTACCACGGGCCTCCCTCTTTGGGGGCACCATCGCCCCGCGCGGGGCGACGTCCGGACGTTGTGGTTCTGCCGACGGTCGCGGGTCTGCCGGCGGCTGCGACTCAGCTGCCTCACGCGGCTGCTCCGTCGTCGTTGCAGAAGACGGAGCCTGCTGCCCGATCCGGCGCGGCGCACCCCACGGGTCATCACTGGCATTGCTGGGTTCCTTCGCCTCGGACTCGCTGGGCTTGTCTCCTCTTTCAGATTCTGTTGCTGCCGCGGAAGCAGGCACAGTGTCGGAAGAGTGCGAATCAGTAGCGTTGTCCGGAGTCTCCGGACTCTCTGCCTCCTCGTCGGGCTCGGCGGCCTCGCGTGGTGGCTGGTTGGGGTTCCACTGGGTGCGCTGGGCTGGCTCAGCCACCGTGAAGCCGTGGGCCTTCGGGTCTGTGCCGATGACGCACGTGACCTTCAGGTTGCGGTTGAGCTCTTCCTTAAGGACGGTCACGATGACCTCGTTGGTGCCTGGCGAGTTGATGCGTTCCGCCAGCGCGCCGGTGGTGTGCCCAAGAACCAAGGTGTCATCACGCACGCCGAGGACACGGGCTTCGGCGAGCATGATTTCAGCGACCTTGTTCCGACGCCCAATCGTCGCCCGCAGGTCAGACCAACGCCCGCGAATTTCCGCGGCTGGGTCTTGAGGCTGCTCGGGCTCAGGCTGCTGTTCTTGTGGCTGTCCTTGAGCCTGTTCTTGCCGTTCTTGTTGTTCCGGCTGTTCCGGCTGTTCCGCTTCCTGCGGTTGTTCGTGCTGCTCCTGTTGCTGGTGTTCCGGTCGCTCTTGGTGCTGCTCAGGCTGCTCTGACTGCGGCTCAGGCTGCGCCTCCGGCTGTGCAGGGCGCTCCACCGGTGCCTGAGGCTGCGCAGCCTCAGGGGTTGGGGTCTGCTGCGTCTGCTGGGCTGTTTCTTGGGTCCTTTCGACCTGCTGTGGTTGCTGTTGTGGTTGCTGCTGCTGGGCCTCCTGTTTTGCAGCCTGGCGGCTGCGACGCTGCGCGATGATAGCTGCGGCGGCGGCAGCGGGATCCTGGGCGCTAGCGACCGCAGATTGCTGGCGTTGCGCAGGCGGAGTTCCCTGCCCAGCGGGAGCGGAAGTCTGCACGCCCGCCCCCTGCGGGGCAGCAGTGGGCAGCTGACCGGCAGTTGCCGCCGCAGGAGCTGAACCAACGATGAGGTGTGCGCAAAGGATTTCTAGGAGCAGGCGCGGGGACGTCGCGCCGCGCAGGGAGGACACGCGCTCGTTGACGGTTTCGGCCAGGTAGGCCAGCTGTGGGCCGGAGAAGCGCTGCGCCTGGGCGGTAAGCACTTCCCCGCGGTCAGTCGGCGCAGAGACTAACCCCTCCTCCAACGCTGAAGGGACGGCCTGCAGGATCATCAAATCCCGCAAACGATCCAAAAGGTCAATGGCAAAGCGGCGAGGGTCGTGGCCGGCCTCAATAACATCGTCGACAAGCCGGAAGAGCCCAGCCTTATCCTGGTTCGCCAGGGATTCAACCGTGTTATCCAGCAGGCCTACGTCCGTGACACCCAGAAGTGGACGGGCCACGTCGTAGGTCAGCCCATCGGGGCCTGCGCCCGCCAACAGCTGGTCCAGGATGGACAAGGTATCGCGGGGCGAACCGCCGCCGGCCTGGATGACCATGGGGTACACAGTGTCATCCACGTGGACGTTCTCCGAGGCCACGGTGCGCTCCAACAGCCCTTTCATCGCCGGCGGGGTCAGCAGGCGGAAGGGATAGTGATGGGTACGCGAACGGATGGTGCCGATGATCTTCTCCGGCTCCGTCGTGGCAAAAATGAAGATCACGTGCTCCGGCGGCTCCTCGACAACCTTGAGCAAGGCGTTCGCACCGGAGGCGGAAATCATGTGGGCCTCATCGATGATGAAGATGCGGTAGCGCGACTCCGCCGGCGCGTAGTAGGCGCGGTCACGCAACTCACGCATGTCCTCGACACCATTGTGAGAGGCGGCGTCGAGCTCCGTGACATCCAAGTTGCCCGGCCCACCCGGGGCCAGCGAGACGCAAGAGTCACACTGCCCGCACGGCGTTGACGTTGGCCCCTGCTCACAGTTCAGCGAGCGGGCCATGATGCGCGCGGACGACGTCTTTCCGCAGCCACGCGGGCCGGAAAAGAGGTACGCATGGTTAATGCGCCCTGCGTCGAGGGCAGCGGATAAAGGCGTGGTGACCTGCTCTTGGCCTACCACTTCCGCGAAAGTTGCTGGACGATATTTCCGGTAAAGAGCCACGGTTAGTCAGTGTAGCGCCTCAACCCGACACGTCACTCCGAGCGCTGCCAATCCAGCAGATCGATGCCTTGCTCTGCCACCGCCTGCTGCAGCGCCGGCACGCCTTCCTCGACGGCGTAGGCATACTCGGCGTCGCTCAGCATGAGCAGTTGGCACACCAGCGTTAGGCGGCCCTCCTCCGCCACCTGCGGGGTCTGGCCGCCCCACAGGTACGGGGCGATGAGCATGCCATGACGCACGCTCAAGTGAGCGAAGCGCTCATCGTCTTCAGCAAAGAGCTTGGGCAAGAGCAGGCCCGGTTGCGCGGGCAACAAGCCTGCGGCTTCCGTGAGCAACGCTGCCGCAGCACTCACTGCGGCAGCCACCTCCACCTGCCCGGTGCGGGCGACGGTGAGGAGCTCACAGCGCACGTCGATGCCTTGCTCGGCGTGCGCTAGCCCGGTGTCGACATCGGCGAAGCCACACGTGACCGCGAGGGACTGCTCACCCTCCAGCGAGGCTAAGCCCAAACGCTGCCCCTCGACATTTCTGAACTCGAGGTCAGCCGGGATGATCTGGTCGAGCCAGTAGGCCGTCTCGTCGGAGTTGATTGCCTTATGCCCCCAGCTTCTCTACTGCGGCGAGCAGCACACAGGTGGCCACGCCATCCATTGCTGCCTCGACTTCTTCCTGCGGCGGCAGGGACGGTGCCAAGCGAATGTTGTGGTCCTTGGCGTCCTCGCCGTATGGGTACGCCGAACCAGCCTGGGTCAGGAGAATGCCGGCGTCACGGGCCAGCTCCCACACGCGGGTCGCGGTGCCCTCCATCACGTTGAGGGAGATGAAGTAGCCGCCCTTGGGGTGGGTCCAGTCCGCGATCTCATGGTGGGTGAGGTTCTTATCCAGGATGCGAAGAACCGCCTCGAACTTCGGCGCCAACAGCGCAGCGTGGCGGCGCATCACCGCGCGCACGCCCTCGGCGGAACCGAAGAACTCGTAGTGTGCCAGCTGGTTAATCTTGTTCGGGCCAATGCCACGGATACCGGCGTGCTCCAAGTACCACTCGAGGTTGTCTTCGGAGGAGCCGAAGAAGCTCACGCCGGAGCCAGCGAAGGTAATCTTCGACGAAGAAGACATAGCCCAGAAACGGTCCGGGTTGCCTTCTTCCGCAGCGATATCCAGGATCGGTAGAATCTCCGGGAAATCCTCAGTCAGCGTGTGTACGGCATAAGCGTTGTCCCACACGATGCGGAAGTCCGGTGCGCCGGTCTCCATCGCAGCAAGGCGGCGAGTCTTCTCTTCCGAGATGACGGCACCCGTGGGGTTGGAGAACATCGGCACTACCCACATGCCCTTCACCTGCGGATCCTTGGCCAGCTCCTCCACTGCTTCAATGTCCGGGCCATCCTCTTCCATCGGCACCGAAATCAGCTCGAAGCCGAAGGACTCCGTGATGGCGAAGTGGCGGTCATATCCCGGGGTGGGGCAAATCCACTTGATGTTCTCTTCCTTGGACCACGGCTGCTCAGAGCTGTTGGTTCCGAAGGTGTAGGCCCACAGGATGAGGTCATACATGATGTTCAGGGAGGAAGAGTCCGCCGCAATGAGGAGCTCCGGATCCATGTTGGTGAGCTTGCCCCACAGATCGCGCAGCTCCTTGATGCCCTTCTGGTTGCCGTAGTTGCGCAGGTCATTACCCGCAGCATCGGTGTAGTGGCCGCGCCCCGGCAGAACGAGCAGATCGTTGGACAGATCAAGCTGCGCCTTGGACGGCTTACCGCGGGTCAAGTCAAGATCCAACCCCTCAGCCTTGAGGGCCTCGTAGTCCTTGCGCACCTGCGCGGCAAGCTCATCAAGCTCGGACTTTTCAAGATTAAGAAGAGACATCCGTCTTCCTTCCGGGACGTAGTGCGGACATATGGCAACCATACTAACGCCCCGTCACATCCCCCGTGTGAAAGCACACAAATAAAAAGGGGACCCCGCGCACCCGCCAGAGCCTCCTGACCCTTGCTGCATTCCTGCCCTGGGGGAGTTCAGAGGATGGACGCCACGCGGAATCCTGCGGTCTAGCCTAGCGCGCCTTGCTTGCCGACGCCAAACCGCTCCCCCACCACCCAGCTCCCCACTCCGCTTCCAAGCGCGCTTTCCGCCTCAAGCCACTACATCCTTAACTTTTTCGCCCTGACCTGGCGATTTTGCTTCATTAGGGGGCTCATGTAATGTTTTCCAGCGGAGGATTCGACTAGCGGCCTATGTCACACGCCTGGAACGCGTGCGGGAGTCACATCCCTCAGGGGTTCAAATCCCCTATCCTCCGCCATTGGAAAGTCCCCTGGATGTCATCATCCAGGGGACTTTTCTTCATGCGCAGGTGGCCGATTCTAGCGGTCGTGGAAACACGGTTTTAGATTTCGTTGGCATAGCCTTGGAGTTCGGCCATTTCTTCGGCTGGTATTGCAAATCCTAGGGTTGCGCGTGGTCTTCTTCTTAACCACGTAGGCCGAGTTTCCCGCAGTCGTAGGCGACTATTGTCGATACGACTGCGGACAGCGAGATATCCCATGAGCTGTTTGGCTAAGAGGTAGCCAGGAATGGGTGGAACATTTGTGATCATGTCGACCGTGCTGTCGCATGGTATCTCTTCCGAAATCGCCTACGCCTTGCCGCTAGGGGCTTCTACTTGCTTGAGCTGACAGACAACAACCGGCAAGGCGCTACCTCAGTCTTCAATGAGTCGGCGTCTTTCTATATGACAAACCTAGACTGAGCATATCCCTATTACTCTTTACTCCTCCTTTTAGCTGATGCAGCAACTGAAAGAGCTATTCCTAGAAGGGCCATAGGAAGCCCAAGATTAGTAAGCCGAGTTTCCCAAAATAAGCCCGCTATACACAACAAAGCGCCTGCAATGAGAATGACAAGGGTAAAGACTTTAAATAGTTTCATTTCCGCATCTTCCTTACAACTTCCGTCATCGCCCGAAGGCAGGAATCCCCATGAGAATAACAATTCTTTACTCACAATTGATCCCCCCACCTAAATTTGGAACTTTCGTATACTCTTCTCGGGTTCTATGGCTTGAAGAGTGCATGAAAGGGAAAATAGGTGTATGCCATTACTCGGCACTGTGGAACTCAACCACCCGATCAGCAAAGGTTCACTCCCCCCGACCCGTCGGTGGTAACGATGTACGATTCCGCGATTTTGTCGAGCAGTTTCAGGTACTCGTTTGAGCTTTCACGCAGGCACCAATGTCGGGCGATGACGTGCGTTTCGGTGCAGGCTACCAGCAGGAATTTCTTGTGAAAGTAGGTGCCGTCGATAAAGAGCTGGTCATAGACACGATAGGGATCTGCTGCTGTTGGCACGATGATAAACCACAGCAGCTTAAACCACCGGGTCAAAGTCCGCCTTGTTATCCCAAGGCGTTTGGCCAAGTGGTCTGCGGATTCCCCAGAAAGGACCCAGTCAATAAAGATTTTAAAATGCCGAATCTCACTGGTGTGCGCGGGTGTTAATCGATGAAAACGTTGCACTGAGGGCATAGCCGGCCTTGGGGTCCTGCCGCAGTTTTGTTGTTCTTAACCAGAAAGTGGCCGCACATATCGCACGACAGCCGATTCCTATTAGCCATATGAATTGGCATTACCGCACCAGCAGCAGTCCTCCCACCACAGGTCTATGGCTATCCGATGTCGATTTCACCGATCAGGCTGTTGGAACCGATTCAAAATCAAGATCACCGTATTATCCCAGGCTGCCTTGGGAATCCGTATCGGTTTATCCACACGAAAAGTCCCTTAAGCCGTTAATTCTCAGAAGCCGATTTCTGCGAAGCAGCAAACTGACTTCACCACGTATAGAACTCCAAGATGTTTCCGTCTGGATCCGAAATGTAGGCGGAATAAGAACCCCATGGCATTTTCTTGGGTGAGGCAGAAGTCTCGCGATAGGAATCTGGAAGTTGACTCCAGTACTCGTCGACGTCCTCAACAGAGAATTGGATTACTGCTCCGCCGGGGGTTGCCGGACTAGTGTTAGTGGCTGAAGCAAAAACTGAAGAATCGAATACGCCAATTACGCTGTCATCAAACGACACTTCAAAATATCCTTCTTCAGCAGACAATGGCTTTGCTTCGGAGTTTGGAAGTTGATGGTAGAACTCCCATGAGGCTTCGATATTGCGGGTCAAGATGGTCAAATGATCGAATCGCATGATTGGCATAACCTTTCTCGCTGGGCCAAAGATTAGTCGCGATTATTCCAAATGCCCTTTGCCCGTGTGCGGTATTAGAAATCGAGGCTATTGGATTCTTCATGCGGTGGCTTGGAGCCTTCAAGCAAAGGAACCAAAGCAAAGGCACCATTTGCGGGGCCCAGGATGGAAAACCCCAGGTGATTGCATGCGGAGTTTCGCATAAGGTGCCAGTACTTTGGTTCCTTTGCGGCTGGGCACTCGAGCTGGGCACCTCCATCGAACGCCCATGGTCAACCGCCCCTACTCGAACTCGGGGGCCGCGAAACCGTCGTCCTTGAGCCACTCCACGTGCGGCGGGGTGTTCATTCCCCATTCCGTGCGGGCGAGCAGGAAAGCCTCTTTCACCTCGTCCTCGCCATAGCCGCCATCGCGCAGGAACTGGCGGAAACCGTTGGGACCAGGTTCTTTGATCCACAGCCAGACGTAGTCTTCCAGGGTGTGGTCGCCCAAGATGTCTTCCATGCCTTCTGGCAGCAGCTCACGCCCGGCGCGCACGCGCTCCTCCAAGTCAGCGTCGAAGAAGTCGTAGAGATAATCCAGGCCGTCTTCCAGCTGGGCGTACTCATAGGCGTCCATTGATTCGCTCCTCTCGCCCTCATTCTTAGTCACGGATCAGCACTCCCCTCAACTGTGTTTCTTTGCGCCGAGGGACATCCGGTCGACGTCGGCAAGCACTTCGTCCACAATCATCGGGTTGAATTCCCTATCGCGGCGCAGGCGCAGCAACTCTTGTTGGGCACCGGCGAGGGCTGTTCGCCGCGCCGCGAGGGCCACCTCACGGGCCTCGATGGCCATACGCAGACGAGTCGTAGCGTCCTCGCCATCCTCATCCTCACCGAGGCGATCCTCAAACCATCGGGCGATATTCGCCGCAATGTCGGGGTCCAGTTCCTCATACTTCGCGCGCATCGCAGCGATACCGGCTTTGCGCGCGCGGGAGGTAATGGTCGCGCGCATTTTATCCGTGGCTGCCTGCGAATACGTAGTGAGGTCGAGCTGACGCATAAGCCACGGCAGCAACAAGCCGGGAATCACCATGGTCATGAGCAGCACCACGAGGGCGATAACGGTCAACTCGTTATAGAAGCTCAAACCACTTGGAACAGACAGAACCAGCGCAAGAGTCACCAAACCGCGCATGCCGGACCACGTCATAAGCAGCACTTCCTGCAGGCGCTGCGGCGCCAGGCGTGGCTTCCCGCGGCGCCTATTAATGAGATAGAAGGCGTACATCCACACCAAGCGCACGAGGAAGGCAACAACGGACAGGATGACGCCGATGATGACCGCATGCCAGAGGTCCGCACCCGCGGCGTCGATGGCGCTGAACACGGTCAAGCCAATGAGGCCGAAAGCCACACCCGTGAAAAGTAGCTCGACGGTCTCCCAGAATGACTGGCCGGAGAGGCGGTCCTCCGCCTGAATCGGCGCGCGGGAGTGCAGTTCCACCGCGGCAATCACCACCGCGATGACACCGGAGGCACCGAGCTCCTCCGCGGCGATATACACGGCAAAAGGAATCACCCACGTCAAGGCGTTGCGAGCGATAACCTCGTGAACCGCGCCGACGAACCACGAAGACACGCGCCCCACGACGAGCCCGAGAATGGTGGCCACCGCCGCGGAGTAGAGGAAGCTCGTCACCGCTTCCCCGGCATGCATCTCACCCGAGCTCGTCACGGCTTCCAGGGCGAGGTGGAAGGCCACAATAGACGCGGCATCATTGAACAGGCCTTCGATCTGCAGCACGGAAATGATGCGCCGCGGAATACCGGCAGGTTCTGCCACGGCCTCGACGGCCACCGGATCTGGCGGGGCAATCGCGGCACCGATAAGGATGGCGGCAGCGAGCCCCAAGCCCGGCATGAATGCGCGAGCGGTGAATCCCACCGCCAGGGTCGTAGCTACCACGAGCAGCACGGACAGCGCCAGGATGGTCATCCACTGTTCACGAATGACGCCCCACGATGTTCTCCTTGCCAGCGCCCACAACAATGGCGGCAAGAAGATGGGAAGAATGAGGTCAGCGGGCACGGAGAATTCAAATGTGCCATTCGAGAAAGTGGCGTACACCGAAACCGCCACCGCCGTAAGAATAGTCAAAAGCGCCGGCCAGGGAAGTCCTATTTTGTCCCCTACCGCCTTGACGATGACGGTCAACAGCATCAGGCCAATAAGGACAAGCAAAACTTCCATGCTGAGCTTCTCTCTCCGTTAAATTTTTTGTTCTCAGACTACCGCTGTACAGCCGGCGAGGGAGAGGAGTTACACAGCACCGTCCCAAACGAAGGCCTCTCGCGGCAGCTTCTCCGGCTGAAACTGATGGCGCAGTTCCTCTACTGAGGAAGCCTCATATCCCAAGGAACGAGCCAAGAGCTTGACGACGTCCCCCGCATCCCTACCGTGCCCATCGAGCAGCTGACGCAGGGTCACCGCCCCATCGCGCTTGGACAAACGCACACCCTCAGCGTTGAGCACGAGCGGCACGTGGACGAACTCCGGCTCCGGATAGCCCAGCTTGTGCGCCAGGTAGGCCTGGCGCGGGGCGGAAGACAGCAAGTCATCGCCGCGCACGATCTGATCTACGCCTTGGAAGGCATCATCAACAACAACCGCCAGGTTATAGGCCCAGTCCATGCCCTGGTTCGGGTCGGCCGGGGGCTGCCCGCCGCGACGCAAAATGAAATCGTCCACCTCCCCGGTGTACTCGCCGGCGAGGGCATCGTGGATGGTGAAGGAGGAGGCGTCGGCACGCAGGCGTATGGCTGGCACGCGGTTTTGAGCAGCCAGCTCGGCGCGCTTGGCGGCCCGTTCATCGTCGCTAAGCGCGCGGCAGGTGCCCGGGTACTGTCCTGGGATGGCGTGTGGGGCGCGGGAGGCTTCCTGGATGTCCTTGCGCGAGCAGTAGCACTCAAAGGTGGGAAGCTGGGCGAGTGCCTTCTCATAAGCCGCGTAGCGATCCTGCTGGTAGATGACCTCCCCATCCCAGTCCAAGCCGAGCGCGGCGAGGTCCTCCAGCTGGCGCTGCGCCGACTCCCGCGAGGAGCGCTGCGTGTCAATGTCCTCCACGCGCATAAGAAAGCGGCGCCCGCTGCTCCTGGCGTAGAGCCAAGCCAGCAACGCCGTGCGGAGGTTACCCAGATGCAGATCGCCGGACGGGCTCGGGGCATAGCGCCCGGCGGGGCTGAGAGAATCCATGCCCACCAGTCTACGAGGAGGCCCGCGCGCGTCGGAGTCCTCTACTAGAATCTCCCCCATGGCTTCTGACGCGACGTATCCCCTGCTTGATTCTGCCGACGCCGAGCGTATGCTCGCTTATGCGCGTGCCCAGGCGCCGGGGCTTTCTCTTCCCACCGTTGAGTCCGCCCACATTGACAAGCAGATCGACCGCGTGCTGTCCAACGACACGTTCCAAGGCTGTGCGGAGGATGCCGTCCCTGCCGCCCACTACTTGGAGGCGCGGGAGACACTTCGCGTGGCTGCTGGCACCATCGAGAACATCGACGATTCCCTCACCATTGCCTCGATTGGAGCGCTGACCGGGCAGCCGTCTCTCGTAGCTACTGGCTATACGCGTGTGGCCCGCGCATGGTTGGATAACGACAACACCGAAGAAGCAGAGAAATTTGCGGCCAAGGCAGCAGCGGCTGGTGACGACACCGCGCTGGGCGAGATCGCCGCAGCTCGCACCGCGGCCAGCCACAAGGATTTCTCCGAGTCCGCCCCCGCTAGCGAGAATGCATCAATCAGCCCCGACAGCACGACGTCGCTCTCGGATCTGCAGGAACTTCTAGATTTCGCAAAGAACGGCGATGCAAAGGCGCATGCGGCCGACTTCGTGGCTGTCAACGACGCTGTGACCGGAGGCAAATTCGACGGAGCGGGTGCCACGATGGCCGCAATCCTTCAAGCCATCCTCGAATCGGCCGTGGGCGCACTCTGGGCATCCAACTCTGCCGCCGACTGTGAACGCGTGGCTGCGCAGTCCTTCACCATCCTCTCCAACGCACGCAGCGACGAGGATTACCAGCAGCTCCCAGCGCCCATGCTGGCCCGCTTCTACAGCGATGCCGCACAACACTCCCCTGACGATGTAGAGCAGCGCGTGGCCTGCTTTGCCGCCGCTGCCCGCGAGTACCAACGTTGCGGCGACCTCGACGGTGAGCTGCACGCCCTCCTCAAGACCGTGGCCCTCGATGTTCGCCACCGCGATCCGGAGGAGGCCTACGACATCCTGGCCTCACGCTATGTGGACTCCACGAAGCTCAAGAGCCTCCCCGTAGCCGCCAAGTGGACCGTTCTGTATTCCGAGAGCCTGCGCACGCAGGCTCAGGACATGTTTAAATCCACCCAGGTGTTGCTCGACTTCTTGGAGAAGCACCCCGCGTCCCAGGCCACCACGTCTTCGGAGCAAAACGCCATGGCGGAGGTAGCTGAGCTTCTTGGGGATCGCTACACCGCCGCCAACGCGGCAGACCGCGCGCGCAACATGTATCACTTTGCGTTTAACCTGTTTGCCGCAGCGGGCAATTCCCGCGCGCTCGAGGAGCTGCGCAAGAAGGCCTAGGTTTGTGGCGTTTGTCCACCGAACCACTGCCGGTTCGCCGGCAACCACAGCAGAACGATGACTGCCGCGGAGACGATCGACGCGGGCATCACCGAACTCAGTGGAATGAGCAATACCACGATGGCGCTGATAGCGGTCAAGGCAATCCGCGCCGACTGCTGCGCGTGCAGCACATAGGTCGTGATGACACACACGAGAAGGACCAGCACGCCCAGCAGCACGCCGAGCTCCGTGGAGAGCTGGTCCGTGCGGCTTACCGCCGCCGGGCTGTTTTCAAAGGCCACGAGCCGGCAGATGTTGTAGACGGCGTAGCTGGTGATGAAGATCTCCAGCACCGCTGCGACCTTCAGCGGCCACGGTGCCCACTGTGCCTTCATATCGGCGGCGCGGCGGGCCTGGCGGACGGTGTCGCTGACCTGCCCATAGCGATAGTCCGGCGCGGTCCCGGCAGGCGAGCCCGGCTGCGGTGCTCCTGGGGACTGCGGGCTGCCGAAAGTCATGACACGTCCTGCACAAAAACGCCGCGGCGGCTGAGCAGCCAGCGGATGGGATCCAGCACGCGATAGGGCGCAATGCCGCTGCGCGCCAGCTGGCGGCCCGTCGGGGCCTCCCCCAAGGCGGAGACCACGAAGAAGCTGCCATCGCGCGGCGCGGCTGAATAGAGCTTGTTGATCAGATCGTTGGCGCCCAAGAAGCGCAAGAGCGATTCCGCTTCGAGGTGAACCATCCAGCGGTCCGAATCGCGGAAATTCCACCCGGTGTCGCGACGGAAGGCAGCACCGCGGTTGGCCATGAGCTTCTTCCACCGCACGTCATCCACCTGCTCTAGCTTCTGCACCGTGTCAAACTTCGAGATGGTCACCGCGAGCGGCGGCGGGGTATCCGTATCGAGCAAATCCAGCAGGTTATCCAGGACCCGCAAAGAGTCCGCGCCCAGCTCACCAATGTTGGGAATCAGGCCGTGGATAAAATCCTGAATCTGCTGCACGCGGAGCGGATCGAAAAGGAAAATCACCAAATCCGCATGGGAGAAGAACGCCAGGTTCTCCCGGTCCGCTTCGTTCTCCGGCGGGTTCTCCAAGTCCTCGCCCGCCACGTCGCGGAAGACCAGGTAATTCATGCGCTCGCGCCCCTGCTCATCCGGCCACTTGCCCAGCTCAAAAATCAGCGGATCGCGCTGGTAGGCGTCGGTAGCCACCGCACTTGGTGTGGGGTCCATGGCACGCATCTCCTCAAAGAGCGGCCGCTCATAGACCTCCGCGTAGCGCTCGCGCGTGGATTCATCCGCCGCTTGGACGGAGCGATTGTGCTTGTGCGCCAGCTGCTTGAGCTGCTTGATCATCACTGCGGTGTAGAGCGACTTACCGGAGTTACGCGCACCGGCCATGGCCACGCAATGCGTCACGGCGTCGGTCCATCCCTGCGGCAGCTCGCGGTTAGTGTACGGGCTCACCGTCACACCATCCTCGAGCGGTTTAAAGGTCCACGGACAACGTGCCTGGCTCATTAGTTCCTCTCTTTCAGCATGGCGGTGACGCGATCGGTCAGTTCCGAAAGCTCCGTGTTGGCGCCGGTATCGAGCTGCTTGACGACGTCCCCGTCGATCACCGCGTACGCCACATGAGCTGGGGTTCCGTTGATGTGCGCAAGCTCCAACTCCTGGCGCCCGATGGCGCTCGTGATGAGCACGACGGTGGGCACCTGGGTCTCCAGCATGGAAGCCACTGGGGAATCGGTGACGTAGATAGCAAGAGAGGCTGTGGAAGCCACCGTCGGCCCACGCCACGGGCGCTGTCCGACGCGCTCCGCTCCGTTATCGATAACGCCCGCGATGAAGCGCGTGAGCTCGTCTACCTTGTGGGTCTCGATGCTGTCCTGGCCGTCGGTGGCGCGGAAGTGCCGGAAGGCATCGGAGAGCGCATCGATGTATTTGGCGGCCGCCTCAACGATCTTCGGTGTGACGTTGACCTGCATGGAGGCGGAACCATCGACGACCACGGTAACGGCATCGAGGCCAGCGACGTCCAGCTCCGCGCGGCGCATCTTGGAGCGCACCTCGCGGGCGGAGTCGGTAATTCCGGCGCCCTCGGTCGTGCCGAATGCTTCCAGACGGTAGCTGCCGGATTCCGGGGTGACCTCGGCGAGGCGCTCGGCGGAGTCCTCGGCGGCGTCGATAAGCACGCGCGGGAACGTCACCGAGTCGCCCGCGTTGCTCACCGTCAGGCGCACCTCGCTGCGCAGGCCGAAGGTCCCATTCCCCTTCGGGCGCACAACGATGGTGGCGCGCTCGGGAAGGGAGTGCACCATGAGGGAGAGATCGTGGACGCGCACGGCGTCAACGCCCTCCCCCAGGATCGCCAGCTCCATCGAGGCGCCGCCGGTTCCCATCTCGAAGGCTTCGACGCGCAGGATGCCGTCTGAGCCGATGCGGCGGGACTCGCCGTCCCGCAGTGTGTATTTAGCCATGACGCTTCTTTCCTTCTCTTACCTTCCGTGGAATCCCGTGTTTCGCCCGTGCTCATTGGGAGCTGCGCCTCGGTGCTGCCACGCTGTGTGCTGTGCAAACTGCGCTGGCCCCGGTCGTTGCTGCAGGGGAGCTGAGCGCTCCGCCAGCAACTGTGTCGTACCATCCAGCAACATGGCGACGCGCCCCGTGGCGTAGCGCTCGCAATGCTCCAGCGCGATGACTCCCGCAAAATGCGTAGCGGTGAGGTACCCAATGTGCTCGAGTTCGCGGTTCTCCCAAGGCTGCAGTGCGTCCTCTGCCAAGAGGTTGAAGTCCCGCGGGAAGTAGAACACCCAGGAGGCCACTATCGCGGACATCAACACCTTGTCCAGCCCCTCCCCCAACGAAGACTTATCAAGGTAGGCCAACTGGATTGAGCGGCCGCGGTTGACATCAAGGTGCTCGATCCACCAGCGCGGATCGAATTCCCGAAGCTTGTGCCATTCCTCGGCGCTGAGCCCAGGAACGTTGGCATTGCCGCCGGTAGCTACTTGTGGCTGTGCCTGGTCGGCGGGTGCTGCTCCCCCGGGTTTTGGTGCGGCCTCCGGTGCGGCCTCCGGTGTGGTGGCGAAGGGGTTCTCCTGCGGTGTGTTCGGCGCAGGGTTATCAAGCGGATTCGGCGGAATGCCTGCCGGGGATTCGGCCGACGCCGCAAAAGGCGAGGAATCCGTCAGTGGTGCCCCGAAGTCCGCCGGGTCCTGGCCCCAGGAATCATCAAATCTCGGTGTGGTGGCCTGCTCGAGCGTGCTGCTGGCCGCAGCACCCTGCTCGGCCTGCTCCTCCTGTGGCTCCGGGGCCACAGCCTCAGCTTCTTCCGCAGCACGTGCTTCATAAGCGCTGACGTCTGGTAGGGCTTCATCGAGCGCAAACACGACTGGATTGCCGGGGATCGCTGTCTCCGCTAGACGCTGCTTTTCACTCGGCGGCACCACGAGCATGGTGGATGTGCTCAGCGGGAACTCGTTGATGGCAGCTGCCTTCTCAAACGTGGAGAACCCGAAACCGTCCTCTCCCACCTCGCGGGCGGTGGCAGCAATCCACAACGCAGCTTGGTTGTCGGGCGCGACGAGAATAACTAAGCCATTGCGGGAGTTCAACACCGTCGCCATGGCAGAGACCAGCGCGCGGTTGAAGGTTGGGTTCGGGTTCGGGCTCACCGCTTTGAACGGCGCGGGAAGCTTGTCTGGGTGGCGGAACTCCCCATCCAGGAATTCCTCCAGCAGCACATCCGAGTGCAGCGGGCCGCGCGCCGAGATCTCCTCCGGTATCTGCACCTTATCCACCTCATAGATGGAAAAGGGCGCTGGAACGTCGGGAGAAAACAGGACCGTCGCCGGTGCCGGCGGGGTTCCCGTGCGCGAAATCGACGTGTACGTAAAGACGTTGCCACCGCGGCCGGTCGCATCCAGCCCGGCAGGGACAGACACCATGGTGACCCACTTTTCTGCCTCAGGAGTCAACGCGAAAACCGCGGTACGGCGGACCAGCTCCGCGCGCTGCTGGGCGGAGGGAAAATCCGGGATCGTCGTGCCGTTGTTGAGTGATGTCGGTACGAAGGACACCAGCTCGGCCAACTCCTCCTGGGTGATATCGCCGGTTTTCTGCCCTACTCCCCAGCCGCCGGCGCGGCCGTTGGCGCGGGAGAATGATGCATAGCTAAATGCGCCGCCCATACCTACTGGCCCCCTTGGTAGTACTGGTCCTGGCTGTAATCTAGACCGTAATTCTGCTGGTCATAGCTCTGCTGTTCATACTGTTGCTGACCGTAGTTCTGGTCATAGTGGGGAGTCTGATTCTGCATTGGTGGGTACAGCACCAGCCTGTAGGACACATCGCCTTCCACCACCACGGCTTTATCCAGTGCGCTCAGCGTGGGGGCGGGGTCGCTGTAGCTTTCGGAGAAACTGCTGAAGGCATCCTGCCCGCCGAAGCTATCGAAAGAACTATCAACGTGGCTGTCAAAGCCCTCAACCGCAAAGAGGCGGATAAACCCCCCGCGCTGGACGTGCTCACCAATTGACACCGTGAAATCCGGATGCTGCCCACGCATCGGGCCTAAACCATGAGCAACGTGCGTGGCGCTCTGCAGGTTGGTCTCCACGATGCCGAGTGCCTCACCGTCTTCGGGGAAAAGCGGCAGACGGTCAGCACGGTAGACCACCTGGCAGGAGAACTGGCGCTTATCACCGTTACCCAAACTCCACAGGAACACCCGGACCTGGCCTTGGGAGTAATCGACCTCGAAGTCATACGTCACCGGGCGCAGACCCTCGTACTGAATCACACGTTCATCGCCCTCGGTGCGCTTACCAGCGAAGACCGCATAGGGCCGCAGCCGCACGGTATCGCCATGCTGATCCAAGTGCAGGCGGATGCCTCCCTGGAGGTCGTAGTCCTCTTCGCGAATCTGGTCGTGCTCGCGGTTGGTGGAGTACTCCACGGCGGTCGCGCCCTTCGGCCAGTCGAAGGTAACAAGCTGGCTATCCACGCGCTCAATGAGACGGAACTGATCATCTCCAATGGACTGCACGCGCTGCAACACCTTGGATTCGCCGACCCAGGCATCAGCGTCGTTGAAGTTCACCGGGGTGATGTAAACCTCGTACCAATCCGGCGGCCACGGCACCGTCGTGGTTTGGAAGGAGCCCGGCTCAGACACGCCGCGCGTCTCACTGATAGCACTCGACAACGCACTTTCGACGTACGTCTTCGGCACCGCCGACGTACGCAGATCCGCCTGCGGGGCGGTCGGCGTGAGATAGATTTTTACCTCACCGGTCTTGGGCGAATACCAGTCCACCTCAATGGAATCTTGGCCATAATCGCTGCGCCGCTCGCAACGTGAGAGCTCCAGTTTTTCAAGCTCGCTAGCCAGCTTCACCGAACGCTGAACGGCAACCTCGTCTTGGCTCTGCTCGGTAGCGCCGTGAAACTCCGCTTGGCCCAGCAGGGAAATGACCACGGTCTGCCCGGCTTCCTGCACCGGGATGGTGGCCTTGCGCCCGCTGCTATCCACGTCTTGTTCGAAGCGCGGGGAAAGCTTTTCCTTCTCACTATCCCGGCACGCATAAACCATGGCGCTCGAGTGCCCCGGCAGCAGGTCCCAGGACACTTGGATAGCACCCTTGATAGTGGAAACCTGGACGTTGACCGGTGGGAAAACCACGCCGGTGTCTCCCATAAAGACCGGCTGGCTGTTGATGAGCTCACGAAGGTCTCGGCCCTTGTAGGCCCACACCGCGTAGTGGCGCAGACCTGCCTCGCCCGGGGTGTGGTCACGGTAGGCGGTCCCCTTGGTGTAGACGAGGGTGTCGCCCGCGTCGGGTGAGGCAACCATCTCAGAATCATCGGCTACCACTCGGTAGAAGACCACCTCTTCCGGCGAGTGTTCTAGCTCCGGCCACCACAAGCGCACCGGATGGCGCTGGTCGGTGTCCTCCGGCTCCGGTTCTGGCTCTACGCCATAGCCAGGCTCTTCTTGAAAGTCTTGCTCCGGCTGCTCCTCAAGCGGCACCTCAACCTCGAAGTCGATGCCCGGTGGAACCCAATCCGGCTCTTGGCGGTACTGATACTCCGCCCGGATACCGAAGCCCGGGATAGTGATGTAGTCCTCTTCGTTGACCTGAGTCTTTTGCTCCTCCTCAGCCTGCAGTGCTTCCCACTCAGCGAAGAAGTCGCGCGGACCCGCTACCGCAGGCTGTGACTTCTGTGTCTGCTGTGACTGGGGGAATGCCGGGGCTGCCTCCACTCGCGCCGCTTCTTCTCGCGCCGCCTCTTGTTGTGCAGCGCGTTCACGCGCGACTTCTTCTTGTGCCGCGCGCTCGCGCGCGGCACGTTCACGCGCGGCACGTTCTTCCTGCGTCACCGCAGCGTTGCGCGCCTCCGCGCTCAGCTCCGGATGCGTTACCTCTTCGCCGTTGAACGTGGCGGCGATCTGTTCAGCGAACTGTCTAAACGGTGCTGATACGGCGTCGCGCACATCATCGGCGCTCACGCGCTTGAGCTCGTGCAGCGTCCTCAGCTCACTCAGCGGCACGTCCGCAATCGAAGGTTTCGGGTTGTGTGTCATCAACGTTCCTTAAAGAGGTTCCGTCAGAAGGTTTCGTCGAGGTCTGAGAGGTCCGGGGCTGCCGGCTGACCAAAGAATGGCCGCGCGGCTGAGCCCTCGTTGTTCTCCTGCACCGGCGACTTAAAGTCCATGTGATTCGTATCATCCAGCTCATCCAAGGACAGATCCGAGGGCTGAGCAAAGGGCTGTGCGCTAGACGACGCATCCGGAATCAAGCACTTGAAATCCGTAATCTTTCCGTACTGCACCACGGTCACAGAGCGTGAAAGCTGGCTGGTCAGCGCGGTCTGGCTGTCGACCTCCACGATGCGCGTGCGGGAGCCATCAATTTCGGTATAACCTTCAGCGCCGCCAGCGCTGGTGAGTGCGTTGGGGCTAAAGGCCTGGAGGGCTCCCTTTTCCTGGTTCATTCCGGCGAGGAACTCGGAGGTGCTCTGCACGCGGCTGCCGCCCTCCTCGCGGAAGGTCACGCGGCTTAGGTAGCGCTGCAGGCTGCGGGTCATCCGCGGATCCGTGATGACCTTCTGCCATTCCTGTTGCTTCAGGTCACGGTCCTGCATGTAAGCGTGATCGAGGTTGCGCGACAGGTTATCCAAGGCGGTGCTGGATCCCAGTCCAGCCATGCCCCACATCTCATTGAGCGCCACGGCCGAGTGACCAGTGCGGTTGCGCTCGAAGGTGTTATTCATGTCGTCGAGCAGTGACTTAAGCGAACGGTGTGCCCATTCCGTCTGGTAGATGTAGGAGCGGATTTCATCCGTCATGCGCACGGCATCGTCGCGGTTGAGCACGGCCTGGGCAATGCGAGCGTTTTCTGGAAGACCCGCCTGCGGTGTCCGCAGCCGGTCGCTCGAGGTCTCCTTGCGTCCGAAGGGTGCGTAGATCGCCCGGCCCAGCAGAGCCGACCAGCTCAGGAACTGGTTGTAGGCGTTGGAAATGCGCGAGATCTCCGCGGAGGAGGTGGCCAGATTCTGTGCGGCAATTTCCTGATTGCGGTTGAGCAGCTTTCGCCTCTGCACGTAGTCAAAGATTTCACGCTGAGCCTTAGTAAAGACCGCCCAAGAGCAGATGAGGAAAAGCATGCCCGCCAGGATGATGCCCACGACGTACCACGGCCAATCGAACCACTGCGAATACTCACCCAGCGGCAAGTCTGGGTTGTAGCGCCCGGCCACCATGTAGGTCATGAGGGCAAGCGCCACGAAGAGCACGATCCACATCGTGCGCAGCTTCCGGGTCAGTGCTTTGTTCTCCGCGTTGAAATCACGCGCTTGGAAGTTATTGGCCAGCTCTTGCAGCTCGCGTGCTTTGGCGTGCGCGTCGCGGTACTTCTGCTGGGCATGCCCCAGCTTCTCCCATAGACCCTGGCCCACCTTCCAGGCGAAAGTGGTGCTGTTCTTTGCTCGCCACGAGGCGAACTCGCGCTTCTTGCGGCTCACCGCCTCGTTGCGGGTCTGCTGGCTGGTGTACTCGATGTCAGCGGCGAAACGCTCGGCACCTACTGGATCGAAAGGCGCGACGGTTGCTTGGGACTCGTGTGTATAGCCCAGCGTGCTGGTCATCAGCGGGTGGAAGCCTTGGAAGGAAGCGCTGACATCCTGCACAGACTGGCCACCGTATTGCACGATGTACATGTTGCCCTGGTTATTGCGCAGCCCCTTGGTGTCGATGCTCTCGCGCCACGAGCCATCGACCAAGCCGAGTGCATAGTCGTGATATGCCTCCCACGTGCGCGACAACTGCGGTTCCTGCCCCAAGGAAAAGTGCTGCTCCCGGGCGACCCGCATGGTGTGCTCGCTGGCTTGGCGCAGCTCTTCGACGCTCGTCGCGCCGCTACCCTTGCCGGAATGCCCCGCCAAGACGACCTCCACGCTGGAGTCCTCGCCATAGAGCATCTTCTGCAGGAAAGTAGCCGCGTTCTTGTTCATCGCACCGCGCTGGCCCTCAACCCAATCCTGGGGCTTGCCCACCACCGTGGACCAGTACAGACGCAGATTATCCTTCAGTGCTGCCCAGCCGCTGACCTTATGGGACTGCAGCTCTTCATAGGCGGTCGGGGCGCTGACCAGCGGAGATATCTCCTGGTTGATGAACATCTGCGCGCACTGCTCCGTGAGCTGCTCCGGGTTGGCATAATGCACGGCGCGCGAAATGTTGTTGACCTGTGGCTGCGGCAGACGCTGGCCGGGATCGAAGACAGCCTTTTTCACCTTGTCCTCGATGTCATTGGCATCGATGGTGCGGTGGAAAGCGCGCACGAGACGGAAGCGTTGCCGGTCACCGGTTTCGATGACGCGGTGCGTCTCCGGATCCAACACCGCCGGTTCCGGCATGCCGCGCCACAGACCGAAAATGCTGGCCACGGCCGGGGCTGCGAACTGTGCCAGCTCGAAGCCGTCCGCGGTGCGCTTGATGGGACGGATGCGCGACGACGCCGGGGTTCCGCCTTCCTCCGGGGAGAGCACGAGGTTGCTCCAGCCCTGCAACGGGGCGATGTCCACGCTTTCGCGCGGAAGGGCGGAGAGCAACAAACGCACGCGCAGGTTGGAGGCCTGGATAAGGCGCTGATCGACGGCGCTGACCCACTCCGTGAGCTTGGCGACGTCCTGCGGCTGTTCCGCGTCCATCGGATCGATGGTGGCAAGAAGAACGTCCCCGCTGAAGCTGCGGAGGGCCTCGTCGAGCGTCGACAAGCGCGCCGTGCCCTCTTCTGTAAAGGAGCGCACGACGGCCCCGCTGGTGGGGTGGGCATAGTCGATCCAGAGGAAGTTCTGCAGGAGACCAACCGCACGCAGATCGCTCAGGCGGGAGCGGATGTCATCCGCAGTGGCGCCGTGTCCGAAGATAATTACGTTCGTCATTAGAAGGTGTCATCCAGGTCATTGAGGTTGAATTCCGGTGCGGTGGACTGGGCGAAGCCTGATTCGGAGCTACGCACCTGCGGCTCCGGCTGGGCTACGGGATTCTCCGCCACCGTCTTCGCCTGATCCAGGTAGTTGCGGATGACCGGAACCATCGCGATGACGTCCAGCGCCAGGTCACGGTAGTACGGCGTTATCGAGGCAACTTCGCGGGAACGGATCTCAGCGAAAGGCTTTTCCTTCCGGCCCTGGCCCGGCAGAGCATTGGAGTGCCCCGGCACAAAGTGGTCTGCGCCGCGGGCAAACTTGTCCAGCTCGTTGACGAAAGTTTCGTAGCGATCCTGAATGGAGGTTCCTACAACGCCGCGGTTCGGGACATCACCGTTAGCCAGGAACTGTGCCAGGCGATGCACCACTGGGTGCGTCGAGGCGCCAGAGTGGGCGAAGTCGAGGCCGTCGTCGAAAAGCCCACGCAACAGTTGGTACGGGTACAGCGAGGAGGCGAAACCATAACGCCCGGTTTCCTGAACCTTGGCGTAGGCGATGAAGATGGATTCCAGCACCGAGGACATCCAGTCCGACTTCTTGATCATGCGGCGTGGTGAGATGAGCAGCGGGTTCGGGAAGTCCACCCAATCGTTGACGCCGCCATCCGTGTCATCGAAAATGTGGGCCGCAGCGTTGGCGGCATCCGGGTTCGAAATGTAGACGCGGCCGGTGATACGCCCGATGATCCAGCCAGCCACCATGGCCTGGCGTTCCGTGTTCGTCAAAGGCAGTGCTGCCGGCAACGGGCGGGTGCGGCGCTCAGACCACCAGGAGCCGTCGAAATTGTCCTGCTTCTCAATGTCCTTGGCAATGTAGTTGAACATGGAGGAGAAGACGATCGGCGAGTAGTTCGGGTAGGAACCAAAGATCTCAATGTGTTGGACGTGGTCCGACATGTTGAGCGAATTGCGCAAAGCCACGGAAGAAGGACCATCAATCTCAGGGCGGCTCAGCACTGACTCCAGCTGAGCGGCAATGCCGGTCTCCGCAGAGCCCAGCTCCGCAAACGGGATATCGGAGAAAGAGTAGGTGTACTGCACCGACTTGCCGTGGATGCGCTGGACCATCTCATCGTTGACCGCAGCCAGCGGGCGGGCATAGCTCAGGGCCAGTTGGAAAGCCTCGATGAAGCGACGCTGACGCTCCGCGTGCTCAACCTCGTTGATGTCTGGGGTGAGCGTGAGGTAGCGGCGCAGGTCCACAGAGTTGAACTTCTGGAACTCGTAGTCACGGCGGTTAATCCACTGACGCGAGCGCTCCAGCAGGTCAGTCGGGCGAATCTTCGCCCGGTAGTGCGCACGCTGTGATTCGCGGGTTTCGCCATTCTGCGGATGGCGCGAGAGGTACTTGGATACCCAGCCGGCCCGGTTGGAGTAGGCATCGTTGGTGCGCTTCTGCGGCGCCAACGTGTCATTCGGCGCCTGGGCCGCATCGAGCGATTCCCATTCGCCGCGGATGACGGCACGCACGGCAAAGGGGTAGGCCTGCTCGTAGTTGGTGACATCCGCGGTGGACTGTTGGCCCTGGATGGTGCGCAGCATCTGGTCCCGATAGTCCGAGATGAAGGAGTTGACGTCGGTCAGCATGATTTCGTTCTCCGCGCCCTTGAAGCGGGATTCCACGACCTCATCGAACTCCGTCGGCCACGAGTTGACCTCATCGGTGCGGACATCAGCCAGCTTGTTGGTTTCCGGGCGCTTCGACACGGCCTTCTCCAACACCGCATGGGCATCTCCCAGCTCGCGCTTGAGGTGGAAGAGGTTCTCATCGGCATAGTCCTGAAGGACGTCCTTGAGCAGGTGCGCAATCGCCATGAGGGCGTAGCTGTAGAACTGGTTGAAGTACAGGCCCATGAGCGCATTGACGGTGGGGGTCGGATCCGTCATCTGTCCCTTACCGGTCAATGGGCTGAGGATGGGATCCGCGCCTTCCGGCTTCGTCAGCACGCGGGTGTTTTGGTAGTAGCCGGAGTACTCCGCCAGGCACGGCAGGAGGCGGTCGGAGTTGGTGAGAACATCCGTGATCTTGGAGAGCATCTCGCGCACATAAGGCACGCCCACCGCGGCCAGCTCCGCCTCCACGGCGGCGAGCACGCTATCGCTGAAGAAGTTGGCGTAGCGGTAGACGATGTCATAGGCGGCATTGTTAAGAACAGATGCGATGGCCTGCTCGTTGCGCGGATCCGCCATGTTGCCCTCGAACTCTTCACGCCATTCGTTGACGTTGCGGCCCTGGCCTACGGGGATGAAGCTCTGCAGGTACTTCGTGGCGCTGTCTGCGGCCTGCTGGGCTTGACCGCCAAACACGCTGTTGAGCCAGTTCCACACGCTGCCGCTGTCGATCTGCCCGCCCTGCGCCCAAGAAGGATCGAGCGTGATGGAGCCGAAAGCATTGGGCAGCCGCTCCTCCAGCTTCTTGGCAATCTGCATCTCGCCGGCCTCGGGGTTTTGCGGGTCGAGGTGCCCGTTGAAGAGGCGCTCGAAGGCACTGCGCGCAAGGCGCTGGGAGGAGTACTCGGCGAAGCGATCGCGGCCCATCGACACCTGGGCATAACCCAGCGAACCCCAAGGCAGGCGACCCCACGGGGTTCCACCCGTCGGGCTATCCCAGCCGAAGAAGCGGCGGCCGCCGTCACCGGCCGGAGTGTTAGTCATTGCATAGGACACCAAGTTATCGCTGGCCTTGGTGGAGGCCATCAGTCCTGCCAAGGCTCGTCCCAGGCCACGGTAGATGGACATGGCGGAGCCGTCACCAAAGCGGGCGCTGGTGGTACCCATCTTGGAGCCGATCGGGAAAATACGGCTGAAGATCTGGCCCTCCGGCGGAGTACCCATGTCGAAGGCCTCAAAGACGGCGCGGTCATGGTCGCTGGAGTTGCCCATCTGCGCGGCGACGACTTCACCGAACATGGCGAGCGAGTTCGGCCACGCGCCGGCCATGTCATCTGCCTTGTTATCGGAGAAGATCTCCGGGGAGTACATGAAGACGAGCGTGCCCTGCGGGTTCACGTTCGGAATGGTGGTGAGCACACGGCACACGTCGAGGAACATCGAAGCACCTGCACCGCCTGCCATGGAGGAGACCACGAGGACAACCGGCTGTGAATCGCCGGTATCAGAGTCCAGCTTGGTCTGCTTGTAATTGAGGCGGTTGAGCTCCTGGATCGCCTCCTGCGTGAACATCTCATCCACCGCATCCTTGAGGGCCTGGCGAATCTCCTTCAGGTGCGGAAGGGTCAGCATGCGACCGATCGCACGGTACTGGCCGGCACCGTCAGCCAGCTTCACGTCATTGGTGGCGGGGTTGCGGGTGGCCCACGTTGCGATCTCCCCAAGCTTGCCGGAGCGGCCCAGGATGCTGGATACGCCTTCATCGAAGGTGTTGTAGTTCTGGCGCGAACCAATGCCCACGTAGTGGCCACCGTTCTGCGTAACGTTCGGCAGCTTTTGCGGGCCGGCTTCCTCTTCGAGCGGCACGTCGATGTTGACGAACTGCCAAGCCTTGGGCAGCTCGGTTAAGTCCGGGTCGATGCTTCGCAGCTCGGCCTTGAGCTGGTCCATCATGAACGCCAGTGTCTTGGCGCCGGAGCCACCGCAACCGACGACGAGGAACTTCTTCATCTCTAATTACCTTTCGAAGGGGAGGTTCGCTTCTGTTCTATTTAGGGTTGGTGCGTGCTGCTCAACCGGCTTAGCCCTGGGAGCCGAATCCCGGGCTAGGGGGCCAGCCGCCATTGTTACCAGGGTTACCAGGATTGTTCGGTCGCTGCTGGCCTGGCTGGCCGAAACCGGGGCCTCCACCGAAGCTGGATCCGCCACCAACGTTGGGGCCACTGCCAAAGCCGGGGCGCCCTGGCCCGCCTGTGGGCCCTGGCTGGCCGTGATTCGGTGGACCGGATGGCTGGGACGGCCCAAAGCCTCCGTGCTGCGGCGGTTGCTGCTGCGCACCATTGCGGGGAGCACTCTGCGGGCCGCGCTGCGGCGTAGGTGGTTGGCCAGGGTGTGGTCCGCTCTGCGGGGCATTCGGCGGCTGCGGGCCAGGCTGGCCCGCCTGCGGCGGCGTCTGCGGCGGTGCCTGCGACTGTGACTTCTCGGCGGGGAATTCCACTTGGTCGAAGAGCTGCAGGGCCTGGCGGCTGATCTCCTTGGACATCTCGTCGTACGCGCTGGCCTGCGCCAACGTATCGACAGTCAGGACGATCTCTCCGGAGTTGCGGTCCTTCGCGTTGCCCACGAAGAACCACGTGTTCTGCACAGCAAGTGGCAGCACTGCGCGATATCCGGACTTCTTGCCCTTACCGGAGATAGTGCCATCGCGCTGAACCTCCACGTGGGCGGCGGTAAAGGGGCTCAGGCCCATCTTTACCTTGGCGTCGTTGCCACCCAGGCGAACAGAACGTGCAGAGGTCTCCACCGGAACGGCACCTTGGAACTCGTCCTTGGACACCGCAAATGGGCGGCCATTATCGGTGCGTATGAGGTTCGCGCCATCGCGCTTGACCGGGATGGTCTTCGCAAACATGCGCGGCTTCTCCGGAATGCGGCCGCTAATCCACTTCATCAAGTACAGAATTCCCAGGGGGATCAGCAACGCGAGCACAACCGCAAGGACGAAGGACAGACCGAACGCGGACTTGTTCAATGGCGCGCTCATGGAGCCCTGCAGCGTCAGCGGTAGCTCCAGCTGTTGGTTATCCTCAGCCGACTGCAGGTTAATCACCGGCTCCACGCGCAGCGGGCCATCCGCCATCTCCTCAACGCTCACCGTCACCGGGATGGTCGTTTTCTCATCCTTGGAAAGCTCCAGCGCGGAATCCTCAGAGTTGTGCTTGGAGCTCACGGAAACGGAAGGTACTCCTGCGGGAAGCATACCGTCAGCAGAATCCACGGTCTGGTCTGCTACCCAGACCTTGCCGGGACCGGTCACGGGGACATCGACGGTAATTTCTTTCTCCGTCATGGTGATCGTCTGCGCCGAGCCCACCGTCGGCATATTAACCGGGGTAACGGTCAGCGGCGTTTCCGCGTTGATGGGATCCAGCTTCGAGCCTGGACGCTCATCGGTGCCCTTGGTGGTGATCTCCACGCGCGTCACCAGCTGACCGGATGCCGCGTTTTCCACTTGGTCCAGCGGAATGTCGACTGGCTGCCCATCCGTGATGGGCGCATTGTCCACGAGGGTGACCGGGGAACCATCCTCCGGTACGAACTCGGCGTGGAGGGTACCTTCGCCCTCCAGCGTGCGCGGCTCGCCCTGGCCATCGACCAACTGCCCCTTCAGGACCTGGTCCGAGTTGATGCCGCCTTCCACCTTGGAGCCGTCTTCCGTCTTGAGGTCTAGGTTGAGGCCCGGCACCATAACGACGGACGCGAGGTACTCGCCATCAGTTCCCTCAGCCACCTTGTAGCCAAAAGTCCAGGCGCCTGCCCAGGGGTCGCCGTCCTTCTCCATCGCGATATCAACCATGCCTGGAAGCTTGCTGTTCTCCGTCACGGAGACCTTCGCGCCGGCTACGTGAGTGGTATCAGGCTTGAGCTCAACGGTTTCACCATCGGGCCCAGTCAAGGTAGGGATGAGCTCTCCTTCCCCAACCGAGCTCTTCGGCACCGCCGACAATCGCACTGGGGACACGGAGTTATCGAGGACGAAATCGAATTGGTCCTTGAGGTTTCCCTCCTTGGTCACACCACCCGAGGTGGGGATGAGGTTACGGAAGGCAGCGAACAGCGCCGCTGGATCCTCACCCGCGTCGAAGAAAGCACCGTTGGGAGCGCCCTGGCCGCAGTCTTCGCCCTCCGCCATGCGGGTGAGCTGGCGGACCTGATCTTGTGCTTCTGCAGCCGGCACGAGGCCCACGTTAAAGAGGCGGATATTGGAGTTGCGGAACGCGGTGACAGAGGAATTAACCTCACAGAGCTTGTCCTGCGCTCCCTGGAGATCATGAGCCTCGGCATCGGTGTAGTACTTGCCATCGGTAAAGAACACGATGGCGCGGCAGCTGCTGCCCTGGTGGGAAGCCAGTTCCTTGAGTGCTCCCTTGTAGGCCACGCCATAGTTGGTCTCTAGATCCGCAACACGGTCCTCCTGTCGGAACTTGTCCAGTTCGCCTTTGAGAGCATCCCCGTTGCCGGAGACATTGGTCCACCCGCCATAGTCAGCTGGATCGCTGTAGTACTCGGAGCCGAAACCGGCGAGCTTGACGTTGATGTCTGCGCCATTGTCCTCCCCGAGGTTGGCCAGCTGCTTGACGATGTCCGCCGTGGCGTCAACGCGGAAAAAATCAGCATCCGTCGGCTTCGATCCCTCATAGCCAACCAGCGAGGCCGACTGGTCAAGAACGAACAACAGGTCCGCGGATTTTTCGCTGGCGATGCAGGAGCCAAAATCAGAGAGGTTCTTTTGCGAGACCTCAGAAAGCGCGGACTCGGAGCCGATTCCCTCAACGTGCTCCTGTGGCGGCGGATTCTCTCCGCCGTGGTCTTCTGGGTTCTCCCCGTTTTGTTCTTCCGGCTGGCCTTCCGATCCCTCTGGTGCAGGAGCCTCCGGCGCGGGGGCGTCTGGGGCCGGAGGAGCCTCCTGCGCCACCGCTCCCAGGCTGCCGCCGAATCCGGCGAGTGCCATCGCCGCGGACAGGGCAAGTACACGAGTGAGCTTCTTCATTAGACGCCAACCGCCTTTCCTACGTAGAAGGCGATTTCCACCGCAGCGACAATGACAAGGACAAAGCTCCCGCCCATGATGAGGCGGTACAGCAAGGTTTGCGTGGTGTCCTCTACATAAAACGTCTCAGCCTGGCGCTGCGTGTTCTTCAGCGTATAGATACCCAAAAGGATGAAGGATACGATTCCAGCCAGCAGCCAGCCGCCAATAGCCAGGCCAAAGAACAAGACCTGTGTAGGGGCGGCCACAAGCGGCGCGACAATCAACAGGATCAACGCAATGACCGCAGATACGCCCGCTGCGATGAGAAGCGGCCATGGTCCCTTCGTGGGGCCCGTGGGTGTTGCCACCTGGCGGCGGTAGTCCGGCGCCGGGGAAGACTGGCCGAAGCCATCCGGCGAGCCCGGCGCGCCGAAGGAGCCACTGGCACCCGAATCGGAACCTTGGCCAAACCCAGAACCCGAGGAAGGCTTCTGTACGGGGTTCTGCGCAGGATTCGGTGCACCAAAGCCACCGAATCCGCCAGGTCCACCGGGCGTGCCGAACCCAGAGCCAGAACTGTTTCCGGACCCTGTGCCTGGCTGGGGAGCCCCCTGTGGCGGGCGCCCGCCGAACTGTGGTGACGAGCCTGGGGAACCAAACGTCATATCGATGACCTTCCCTAATGCGAAGTTGTGCCGCCGACTAGCCTCTACCTACTCCATCGAAAGGCGCAGAAGGCGAAAAAGACCAGCCGGAGGCTTAAGGACTAGAACCAAGGTAGCCGTGCCCCCTGACACGGCCTGCCCTTCAGTGGCCCGAAATTCGAACGCGCCCGAATTTCTTCGAGCGCACCGTGGCACAGTAGACAGGAAACGTGCAGGGAACACGAAAACACTGCAAGCAAAAGAATGCCACACTAGGAGCGTTTTTTCTGCCCACTTCACAGATCTTTATGGGTGGACTACCGGAACTGCCTCCCAGGAAGGTGCAGCTCAACTGCTCTTTCTTAAGGAACGAGGAGGAATGGGAGCACTCCCCGTCTGATGGGAATCAATTTCCCCATTTCTGCTTCCCCCATTTTCGTGGAAAGATGCTGAGCCATGACAACTCAATCGGCAACCGCAACCACCGCAAACGGTGGCGAGAGCATCCGATTCATCCCGGTACATTCCACCTTGTACCCGTGGCTGGTCGCGGTGTTCGTCGTTACCTTCCTCATCTCGAACATCAACGCCACGAAGGGCGTCCAGCTCGGCCCACTCATCACCGATGGTGCCTTCTTCCTCTTCCCCCTCGCCTACATTGTGGGCGACGTTCTCTCCGAGTGCTACGGCTTCAAGTCCACCCGCCGCGCCGTTTATATCGGTTTTGCCATGGCTCTTTTGGCCGCGGTTTCCTTCTACATTGCAATCTGGCTGCCCGCGGCTGATTTCTACGAAGGCCAGGAAGCTTTCGCCGCCACGCTCGGCCTGGTTCCGCAGATCCTGCTGGCTTCCCTCGTCGGCTACGTCGTGGGCCAGCTGCTCAATTCCTTCACCCTGGTGAAGATGAAGGCCCGCTCGGGCGAGAAGGGCCTCATCGCTCGCCTTGTTGCTTCCACCGTCGTCGGCGAATTCGGCGATACCCTGCTGTTCTGCGCCATCGCCGCACCCGTCATCGGTATCGACTCTTTCGGTGGCTTCCTGAACTACGTCGTCGTGGGCTTCTTGTGGAAGACCGCCTGCGAGGTCATCATGCTTCCACTGACCACCCTGGTTATCTCCTGGGTCAAGCGCCGCGAGGACTACGTGCCTATCGACGAGACCGAAACCCCTACGGCAGCGCCCTCTAAGTAGCAGCGAAGCATCCCAGACTTTTAACCCCCTTGGCACGCACTGTGCTGAGGGGGATTTTTCACTCTTCCCTTCACCCTCCCCATAGAATACAATGTATTCACGATGGTTAAGGAGGAGATATGGCTACTTTGACAATTCGCATGGATGATAACGACGCTGAGCTCGTTCGAAATCTAGCCGCCTTTGAAGGACATACAATATCTGACTTTGCCCGAGCAGCGCTTTTAGAACGGGTCGAAGACTACTACGACCTTCAGGAACTGCGCGCAGCAATGGCAGAGGATTCTGGCGAACGGTTTAGCCTTGATGAGGTCCTCGAGGATCTCTAAAGATGTCGGAGGGAATCACTTCATATCACGTCGAATTCACTTCGAAAGCCCGGAAACAGCTAAAGAAGTTTGACCGATTCGATGCGCGAATCATCGTGACGTGGATCCAAAAGAACCTCGAGGGCTGCGAAGACCCTCGAGCTCTCGGAAAAGGATTGACTTCAAACCGTTCAGGTGAATGGCGCTATCGGGTCGGTTCTTACCGCATTCTGGCGTACATCCACGACCAGAAAGTAACGATTGAGGTATTCGCTATTGGCCACCGGAAGGACATCTACGATGCATAAGCATCTACGAGGTTCCCTCCTCCCCATCCTTGGCCTGGCTACAGCCTTCAACCTTGCGGCATGCTCGGGTACAGAGGAAGTCACCACGTCGTCTGAAACGACGAGCCACGCGGCACCGGAAACGACGGCGGTGAGCAGTGAGGCGTCGTCAAGCGCAGCACCCAGCACCACCCCTCCCCCGCTCAACCAAGGCCCAGCACCCGCTCTGACCGGCACGTTTGAGATGGATGGCCCAGCCACCATCACGGGCGCGACCTATGATTCGATGCCCTTCGTCGTGCCCCTCAACCCGGCCGGTCCGCAGGAGACCATGGTGCGATGGGTACAAGACTGGGGCGAGTCCCCCGCCACGGCGGAGCAGGGCACCACCTACGTGTTGGGCCATGCCTGGGGCCAGCAGAAACTGGTATTCAACCCCTTCTCCGAGGTGGTCACCGCCGACGTCGATCTGAGCAACCCCACCACCGTGGAGAGCCTCGACGGCGTCGAGGTGCAGCGCTTTACGACGCCCATCCTCAACGGCTCCCACATCCGCATGACCTCCGAGGGCGGTGCCGGGCGCGAGTGGATCGTGGATAACGCCTTCCTAGTTGATAAGGAACAACTAGGAAGCGACGCGGACCTGATGAATACCGAGGTTCCCGGGCGCATCGTACTCATCGCCTGTGCGGTAGACGGCACCACTGACTTGGAGTACAACGTCATCGTCACTGGTCACTTGGCGTAATAGCGCCCCATAAATTCATCGCGGTATGCCTCGTAATAGCCGCCGTCGATGGACTCCCGAATGTTATCCACCAGGCGGATCATGAACTCCAGGTTGTGGATGGTGCACAGCGTGCCGGCCAGGAATTCCTTGGCCTTGAGCAAGTGGTGGATGTAGGCGCGGGAGTAGTTCTCCGAGACGTAACCGCCAAACTCCTCGTCCACACCAGAAAAGTCGCGCTTGAAGCGCGCATTAGTGAGGTTCATGCGTCCGTCGAGAGTGTAGACGCCACCGCGGCGCGCCAGACGGGTCGGCGCCACGCAGTCGAAAGTATCGGCACCAGCCTCAACGGCGGTAAAAATATCATCCGGTTCAGAGATACCCAGCAGGTGCCGGGGCTTATCGACGGGCAACTCATCGCATACCCAGCCCACAATCGTGCCCAGGTTCTCCTTCTCCAATGCGCCACCGATGCCGAAGCCACCGAATCCTCGACGGCCATTTGCCTCGGCGCGATCGGAAAGCTCCACCAACCCGCGCGCGGCCTGGCGGCGCAGATCCTCGTATTGCGCGCCCTGCACCACGCCCCACAGGGACTGGCGCGGCTTCTGCGGGCCGCGGGCGAGCGTCAGTCGGTCGTGCTCATCCAGGCAGCGCTGCGCCCAGCGGCGCGTGCGCTCCACGGATTCCTCCTGGTAGGTGCGGGTATCTACGAGCGTGGTGAGCTCATCGAAGGCAAACATGATGTCCGCGCCCAAGCCATGCTGGATCTGCATGGAGACCTCCGGGGTAAAACGGTGCATGGAGCCATCGATGAAGGACTTAAAGTCCACACCGTCCTCATCCACCTGCGCCATGCGCTCCTTCTTGGCCGCACGGATATCGGAGTCCGTCAGGTCTGCCACGTCCATGGCGAGTACCTTTTTAAAGCCCACGCCGAGCGACATGACCTGGAATCCGCCCGAGTCGGTATAGGTCGGCCCATGCCAGTTCTCGAAGGTAGCCACGCCGCCGGCCTCGTCCACGATGTCGTGGCCCGGCTGCAGATAAAGGTGGTAGGCGTTGGACAAAATGGCTTGGGCGCCGGTCAGGCGAATCTGCTCCGGGGTCAGCGTCTTCACCGTGGCCTTGGTGGCCACCGGAATAAACGCCGGGGTTTGGATGTCACCGTGCGGGGTATGGATAACACCGGTGCGGCCGTGCTTTCCCGGTTGTGCTGGACCGCCTAAGTCCAGCTCCTTCTTCACGTCGAAGGAAAGGTCGGTCTCCAGCAGCGGCTTAGGGTGAGTCATAGGGAACTATTCTACGGGCTGCGCTGCCTTATCCTCTGCTTCACGGGATGCTGCCGCGTGTTTGCGCTCCCATTCTTCCTCGAGTGCGGTGCCCTCGATGTCCAGCTGTGGGATCAGCTTGTCCAGCCACTTCGGCATCCACCAGGTGGTGTGCCCCATGAGGAACATGGTGGCGGGGACAAGCGACATGCGGACTAGGAAGGCGTCGAAAAGTACGCCCGCCGCCAGCGCGAAGCCGAAGATCTGGATGAAGGGTAGGGGCTGGCTGATGAAGGCCACGAAGACGGAAATCATGATGATGGCCGCAGCGGTGACCACGCGGGCGCCGGCGGTAAAGCCGGCGATAGTCGCCTCATCGTTGGCGTTGTACTTGCTGTACGTGCCACCGCTGCCCTGTGGGTAGCGGGAGAAGTGCTCGCGCATGCGGGTGACCAGGAAGACCTGATAGTCCATGGCTAGGCCGAAGGTCACGCCGATGAGGAAGATGGGCATGAAGGAAATCAGCGGGCCCGGCGCGGGCACCAGTCCGGTGAGGCCGTCCTGCCACACCAAAACGGTCAGGCCAAAGGCGCCGCCGACGGAGAGCAGGAAGCCTAAGCCGGCCACCAGCGGCACCAAGATGGAGCGGAATACCGCCAGCAGCAGGAAGATGGCCAGGCCCACCACGATGGCGAGGTAAGGCCCCATAGCTTCCTCGAGGCGCTCGGTAATGTCGAGCTGCACCGCGGTCAGACCCGTCATGCCGATCTCGGCGCCGGTAGCATCCTCCAGCTCCGCGCTAGCCGTGCGTAAGGCGGAGGCGGTGCCAATCGTGGCCTCATCCGTTGGCGCTGTGGTGGGGCTGACCATGATCTGCGCAGCCTTCATGTCTTTGCTCATGCCCACCAGCTGGGCGTGCTTAACGCCGCCGACCTGGTTCAGGCGCTGCACGGAGTAGATGAAGGAGGAAAGAGCGGCCTTCTTCTGCTCATCTTCTTCGCCTTCTTGGCCCTGGATATAGGGCTGCAATGCCGCGGATTCCGGGTTGGCGTTGGCGCCATCCACGATCACCAGGAAGGGGCCGTTGATGCCGGGACCGAAGCCCTCGGAAAGCAGGTCCGCCGCCTTGCGCTGGGTGGTATCCGGGTTGGAGGTGGTATCCGCCGGCAGGGCCAGCTCCATGTGCAGGACCGGGGCGGTCAAAGCTCCCAGGCCGAGCACCACCAGCGCCATGACGATGCCTGGGACACGCTGGACCGTGCGCACCCAACGGTTGCCCATCGTTGGCTTCGTGCGGCGAGGGCGGCGCTTCGTGGGGTTGCCGGCTACGCCAGGGATGCGCCCGGCGAAGGCCTTATCACCGAGCAGTCCCAGCATCGCGGGCACCAAGGTCAGCGCCACGAGCACGGCCATGAAGACCGTGCCCGCAGCGGCCAGGCCCATGGCGGTGAGGAAGCTAATGCGCGCCACGAGCAGCGCGAAGAGCGCGATGAAGACCGTCGCGCCGGCAAAGACCACCGAGGAACCCGCCGTGCCAACGGCCATGCCGGCGGCATCCGGCCCATCCATGCGGGAGCGCTCCTGCCGGTAGCGCGACATGATGAACAGCGCATAGTCGATGCCCACGGCCAGGCCAATCATGACGGCCAGCACCGGGGTGAGGTTGTTGAGCTCCATCCAGTGGGTCGCGATCATGACGCCCATCGCACCCAGGCCCACGCCCACGACCGCGGAGATAAGCGGCATGCCTGCGGAGGCCAGCGAACCAAAAGTAATAATGAGGACGATAAACGCCACGGCTAGGCCGATGACCTCAGAAATCGAATTGACCTGGATCTCATCACCGAAGCCCGCGCCGCCGGCCTCTACTTCCAGACCCGCCGCGCGGCCGATATCCATGGCCTCATGGACCACGTCTTTATCCGCGGGGTCTACCGAATAGGGGCTTTCCGCATCGAAGTCGAAGGTGGTGTAGGCGATGGTCTCATCGGCATTGACCATGGCCAGGTTGTCGGCATCCGCCCGCGCGGTCTCCTCCGGCAATCCCATGGAGGTGAACTGCTCGATGACCTGCTGCTGAAGTGCTGGCGATACCTCAAGCGGGTTACCCCAACGCTGCTGGCTGCCCTCTGGGATATCAAGGCCTTCAGCAATGTGGTGCACCACGTCCTCGACAGCTTCTTTGTTCTGCGGATCGCTGAGCTTCTGCCCTTCCGGGGCCTTGAAGACGAGGTTGACCGACGGCGCATTGGCCGGGTTACCGTTCTCCGGGAAGAGCTCCACCGCGCGGCGGGTGGCATCAATAGCGGGCGTGCCGCTGATGGAGTACTCCGTGGTCATCGGCTTCATCAAGCTCAAGGTCGCTCCGCCCGCAGCCGCCACGATGAAGATCCAGGCGATGATGACCTTCCATCGGTTGATGTAAGACCAGCGGCCTAGGTGGTAAAGCAGCTTTGCCACGGAAATTCCCCTTCACATGCGCGATTATTGCTCGCGGAAGCTTTGGTGGTGGACACGAATGTGCACCAGTTTAACCAGTTGGACTGTGAAGCCCTAACGACATCACGCGCCCCAGCAAAGCACCACCACGTGGCCGAGAGTTAAGCAATCTCCGCTACGCCTGAGCCATATCTGCAGTACGCGGCGAACGCGCCACGGGCAAGGACGACGCAACAGCTGCAATTACCAACGCAGCTGCCAAGGCAACCGCCGCAACACCAGGATGAGAAGAAAGTGCCGCGAAAAGAATCATTCCAAGTGGGGTACCGGCGGTAAAGACCAGCTGATCCTTCGTAGCGAACTGATGCACCAGACCATCATCCCCCAAAGACTGCCCGAGAGAATCCCACGCAATGCCTGCCGCAGTCATCAACAAGGACGCAGCAGCAGCAACTGCGGCGATGAGCACGAAGACAGAGGAGAATGCCAAAGCCAGGATCTGCCCGGCCAGAAGAATCAGCATCAGGATTTGCAAGGTGCTAAAGCGCACCCGATCTAATGCCTTCAGAATTGTTGCGGCTGAGCCAAGCAGCGAACCGACCGCAAGCGCAGTTGCCATAAACCCCCACGACTTTTCGTCGAAAGTATTCATAATCCATGTAGGGCCAGCACTTCCCAGGAAGCCGTTGACCACTGCCGCGACCAGCCAGGTGCCGAGCCCTACCCGCACCCAGCTCGGGAGCGTTGGGGACGCAAGAGGCTCGTTCGAAGTCGTTGAACCTGCGCTGTCCGGTTCTGGTTCAGCCGCTGCGCTATTAGAGCTTTCTCCTGCTGGTTCGCTACGTACTGAGAGAAACGGAAGAACAAAGAGCATGGCCACGAGGAAAGTGGCGCCGTCGATGAGTAATACCGTGTTAAATCCCAAGGTGAGCACTGCGGCAGTACCGATGAGGGGGCCGGCGATAAACAGCACATCACCGAGCATCGACAGGGTTCCATTGACGCGAGTGCGCTGCTCATCGGAAAACAGCTGCGACAAGAGGCTAAACCTTGCTGGCCCAAAGAATGACGAGGCACAACCGTACACGCAGCTTGAGAGCGCGAACGCAGCAATGGAATCGCCGCGAGCAACCACCCACGCTACAAGTCCCCACTGTGCCAGCATCCGAACGACATCACTACCCAGCATCCAGGTCACTGGCCGGTGAGGTGGCGGCAGCTTTCGGACCACTAAAGAACTAAGGAAACGGCCCGCCCACAGCGCGATAAGCACCACCGTCAAGCCGCGCCCCGACGGATCTACTCGGTGTGCCTGAAGCGCAAAAGCAATCGGGATGAGGCCGTCACCTAACCCGGAAACGACAGCGGCTGCGAAGACGAGCGAGAACGTAGATTTAAAAGAAAGACTATTCATCGACCTCAACATTTTATAGTGTTACACATCATAGTATTTAACTATAGAGAGTCAGGGTACATCCCCCTGTCCAGTCAAAGTTTTAACCGCTGAAGTGCTTTAGGAGACCCCATGTCCACTTTCGTCATCGTTGCCATCGCGGCCATCCTTCTCATTGCCATCCCAGCAGGCATGATGAGCCGACGGATTCACAAACGCACGGAAGACCACGACCCCGAGACACGCCAAGCCGCGCTGGATTTCCAAAGAGATGTTGATAGAGGGCGGGCTGGCTTCTAAAAATAAAAAGACCGGCACCCCAGAGCTAAGAACTGGAGTGCCGGATCTGGCGGTGGCGGCGGGATTTGAACCCGCGGTTGGGGGTTACCCAACAATCGCTTTCGAGGCGATCACCTTCGGCCGCTCGGACACGCCACCGCGTTCCAGATTACGGGAGTCATCCCGAGCGACAAAATCGCTGCCCACACCACGCGGCGCGGACAGCGATTCAGCTAGATGAGGCTAGGAATTAGTCCTTGAGGTTTCCGATGACCTCGTTGGCCTTATCCTTGACGCCCTCAACGGCGTCGGAAGCCTTCTGCTTAGCCTCGGAGGTGACCTGGTCGGCCTTACCCTCATTCTCCAGCTTCTCGTTATCGGTCAGGCCGCCAGCGGCTTCCTTAGCCTTGCCAACGAACTCGTCCTTCTTGTTCTCGAAATCACCCATGGTTTTCTCCTTACTCTCTACTTCTCTCACGTGGGCCACCCAGCCTACACGCGAATCGGAAGGTGGCTCCGGGGTCACTAACCAATTCAAGGGCTAAGCGCCGCTGCCGCGAAGACCCCCGAAGAAGCCCGTGAGCAGCTCCGCGCACTCCCCCTCCAGTACACCGCCGCGTACCTCGGGAACGTGGAGGGCGCCCGGGGCGCGCAATACCTCCACCAGCGAACCGCACGCCCCCGTCTTCGGCTCAAAGGCCCCGAAGACCACCGAAGACACCCGGGAAGCCTGAATCGCGCCCGCGCACATCGCGCAGGGCTCCAGGGTGACAACCAGCTCGCAGCCCTCCAGACGCCAACCATCGCCATGCACGCGCACCGCCTGGCGGATGGCTTCCACCTCTGCGTGCGCGGTGGGATCATTGAGCTGCTCGCGGCGGTTAACGCCGGTGGCGAGTTCGTTGCCGGAGGCGTCGTAAAGCACGGCACCCACAGGGATATCCCCCGCCGGCGTGGTGCGCGCAACCTCCAGGGCGCGGCGCATGCGGGCCTCTGCGCGCACCAGCCCCGCTGCTGGTTTAAGAGTCATCCGAGTCGAGGCCGTCGATGAAATCCTCCAGCTCATCGCCAAAACCCAGCTCGCCGGCGATGCGCAGGAGCATATCGGAAGGCCAGTCCTCATCGTTGTCGATGATGTAGCCCACCTGGTCCTCATCGAGGCCGAGGTCCGCGAAGATATCGAAATCGCCGTCACCGTACGGGTCGGCGTCCTCCCACTCGTCTTCGTCCAGATCCGGGATCTCGAGATCGCGCAGGTCTAGGAAATCCGCGGCGAAGTCGTCTTCGGAGGCGTAGGTGGCGTCGGAAAGCAGCATGCGCACATCCCCCGGCACCGGGCGCACGACGACGAAATAGTCATCCTCCACGCACAGCAGCGCGAATGCCGCCCCCTCGGAACGCAGGTTGCGCACTGCTTTGATGGAGGTGTTGACGTCGGTGAAGTCATCCTTGAAAGGGCGAATCACCCAGCCGCCTTCGGCACTGGCGACGGTGATGGCAAAGGACAGATCGTCGTGGCTCATACCTCGTCAGATTAGTCGGGTTGTGCCACAATTGTCACCGTGAGTTCTCAAGATGTTCAACGCCCCGTCTGCATTATCGGCCTCGGTCTCATTGGAGGTTCCCTCCTGCGTGACCTAGCTGCTGCACGCCATTCCGTGTACGGCTACAACCACTCCACCTCTGGTGCGCGAACGGCCATTAAGCAGGGCTACGACGTCACCGATGATCTGCCGGCCATCCTGCACCGAGCTGAAGCCGACAATGCACTTATTGTCATCGCGGTGCCCATGGATGCGGTTGCTTCGGTCCTCGACGCCATCCAGGCACACGCCCCGAGCTGCGGTTTGACGGACGTGGTCTCGGTCAAGACCGAGGTGCGCCAGCTCATTGTGGAGCGCAACATGGAGTCGCGCTATGTGGGCGGCCACCCCATGGCCGGCACCTCCAAGTCCGGCTGGGAGAACTCCCACACCGGGCTGTTCAACCGCGCTGCCTGGGTTATCACCTATGACTATGCCGCCGAGTGCGAGGCCCGCGGCGAGCGCATCCCCGCCGAGTGGGAGAACATTTTTGCGGACGTGGTCCGCATGACCCAGATGGTTCACGCGGAGGCGGTTCCGGTGCGCGTGGCGAACCACGATGCCGCGGTTGCCCGCATTTCGCACTTGCCGCACGTGCTGGCGGAGACCCTCGCGGTGGTCGGCGATAATGGCGGCATTCTGGCGCAGTCCCTCGCGGCCGGCTCCTTCAAGGACGGCACCCGCGTGGCGGGCACTCGCCCGGATCTGGTTCGCCAGATGTGCGAGACCAATGCACCGGCACTGGTCCAGGCCCTCGACGAGGCTCTTGAGTTGCTGCAGGATGCGCGCGAATCGCTGGCCTCGGATAAGCCTTCCATCGCCGCGCTTGCCGACGCTGGCTTCCGCGCCCGCACCCGCATCGAAGCCCGATCAGGTGCTCGGAAGGAATCGGTCTCCCCGGTGAAGATTTCTTCCCGCCCGGTCTTGCGGCTGCACCCGGGTGCGCCGAACTGGGTGGCGCAGCTGCGCCAGACCGAGTCTTTGGGCGGGCGCATCGAGATTTTCTAACCCGCTGGTCGGCTTCTAGGCCTGACTTTCTTTCCTAGCAGGCGGTTCTCAACGGGTTCCCCTCACCTGGTTCCAGTCAAAAGGTTTCTTTGCCCCCAAACGAACCTTCTACCTGGCTGCAGAAGGTTTACTTGCCCCCAGAGGAACCTTTTGACTGGAGACTTCTGAGTGAAGCCTTTTGTGGGGTGCCATCTGGTGACCGGCTGTGAAGCGGCGTAGTGCGGTGGCGTGGGGCGGTGCGGGGCGCTTAGTCGCGGAAGGTGTCGTCGCGGCGCTTGCGGGCTTGGGACTCATCGCGCGTGATGCCAAGCAGCGGGTAGCCCGCGAGGCCCGCCACTAGGCCCACAGGCAACAACCACAGCATGCCGGAGGCCAGCCACAAGACCACGCCGAGGATGGCGCCAGCGATGAGACACGGAACGAGTTTCTCCTTCATGGAGAAACAGCCTAGTTGCTACCCCGCTCAGCACCAGATTTGCGGCGAAGCAAACGTGAAGCGATGGCTAGCACGATCAGGCCCACCACCCCAGTCACGCCGGCTGTCAGAGCTGCGGGCGCGCTGACCTGCATCGTTGCTGGCGGCGCCGGGGAGTTATCGGCGTTGAGGACGCCGTCGGTATCGCGGCCGCTGGTGACGTCCTCGATCCAGTCGCGGACTTCGACCACGGACGTAATCGCCGCGGTCGGGGAAGGCAGATCCGGGTCCGCATTAGACGTTCCAGCCGTGGCCACGCCGACGAGGCGACCGTCGACGAAGAATGGTCCGCCTGAGTCGCCGCCTTGCATGCCCTCACCATTAAGGGACTTCACGTCCATGATGGCGGCGGCAATCATCGGGCCTACTCCCCCGAGTTCACCGGCCGGGATACTTTCCGCGCCGTCGGGTCCAACGGCGATCTCTGGCATGTCGCCGCCTTCCATCACCTGGGGCGCGTCGGATGCGTCGGGGGCGGGAGCGACCATTCCGCCGGGGGCAGGCACTGCCATGTCACCAGGAGCCATAGCCCCGGAATCTCCTGGCACCACCGGCGTCATCTTCTCGCCGGATTCATCTGGGCTGGCCGGTGGGGTGCCGCCGGATAGCAATTCGCCTACTTCCATCTCTGCCATCGGCAGCTGGCCTTTGCGGGCCATACGGGAGCTACTGCTCCAGCCGTAGAAGTGGCCTTTCTCGCCGGCGGTGGGGACCTCATCCGCGAGCTTGGCGGGTTTGATGTCCTTGACGGGCTCGGTCAGGTGCATGAGGCCGGCGTCGATAGTCGGCGAAACAGCCCAGGAGTCCACGTCATAGACGCGGGTGTCCTTGCCCTGGCCAAAGCGGGCCTGCGAGCCTTCGTTGTTGACGGACTCCAAGCAGTGGCGGGCGGTGAGCACCCACTGCTCGGCAACCAGCGTGCCGGTGCAATCGCCGAAGTTTCCGATCTTGCCCATACGCAGCGCAGCCACGGCAGCGCTTTCCTCCGAGTGAAGTGCGGGCTGGGCGAATTCCAAGGCCATGGCCGGCGCAGCGCCTAGCCCCACGACCAGAGAGCTGGCCACAACAGCAGTTATCTTTCGTGCCACCATTACGCAGCCACCTCCTTGATTGCCCAGGCCACGACCCTCTCGGCCGGGCCCTTTCCACAGAACTTCTTCCACAGCGCGCTCAGCACCAAGAACGCGAGCACAAAGCCCAGTGCCGCCATGGTGTTGTGCAGCGAGACGTGTGCTTGCCAGTAGCGTGCGGTGAGAATGTGCAGGATATAGATTGTCAACGACATCGAGCCCAATGCTGCGAAGGGGAAAGCCAAGCGTGGCAACTGACGGCCGATAATCAGGCACAGGTGCAACACCACCGCGGTGACTGCCACGGAGAGAAGGATTTCACCAAGCACACCCGTATGCCCGGTAAAGCGTAGCCAGCTGGGGATATCCGGGTTAAAGCGCTGCCACAGGCCGATGCCGGCAACGACGACGGCCACCGCGGTCACAACGGCTTGGATGCGGGTGGGGCGGGTGAGGTAGACGTCGTAAAGCAGCATGCCCGCCACCATGTACGCCAGGAATGCCACGAGGGGATAGACCTGCGGGAGGGTATAGGGCGCGTAGAGCACCGTGGCGCCCGCGGTGGCCAGCGCGAAGAGCAGGACCTTCCACACAGTGGCGAGCGGCGGCACCCAAGCGGTAAGAGCCATGGCTGCGCCCATCACGACGAGGACAACCTGAATCTCGCCGCCGACGGGCAACAGCGTCACGCCGATGAGCATGACTATCAGACCGCGGGCGACCAGTTTGAGGAAGACCCGCAGCGAATAATCGCGGGCAAGGATCATCATCGTGGTACCTGCAATGATGGCAAAGCCCGCCGCCGGCAGCCCGGAGAGCACCACTTTGGCGCCCCAGACCAGATTGGCCATGTGCAGAATAATCATCCCGATGATGGCCAAGGAACGAGCAATATCGAGGCCCACTATTCGGGCGCGCGCTGACACCTATTCATCTCCTTGCAGTTGAAAACGTCGAAAGACCGACCAATGGCTCTGGCCGGTCTTCCTATTTGTGTGCGTTTTCAGCTCTGCATTTCACTCAGCGCTGCGTGATATGCGTCTCAGCGGCTAAGGGCGATGGCTTTGCCATCGCGCACGAAGTAAATGCGCTCAGGGGTTGCGGAGGCATCGGGG
>NZ_KV813903.1:0-32668 GCF_001813755.1 Corynebacterium sp. HMSC074H12 | reverse complement strand
GCGCTCAGGGGTTGCGGAGGCATCGGGGTCCACCATCACCGTTACTGGACTTGCAAGAAGTTTCATGATGGCCCCGTCAGGTTGCGAGCCAAAGCAGATTTTGTCCAACCTCAAATCCCGAGTGATTTCTAGCTGACCATCTCCGCTGCTCTCAAAGTGGAAACTGAGGATATCGCAGGAGAACTGCACGACCCGATCCCTAAAGTTCACGCGAAAGGAATCCGGCTGCTGCGCGGACTCCCACTCGGAATTCACCACGAACTCCATCTGCTGCGCATTGGCGGTGACTAGGCCTGCGGGCACGCCAGTAACAATGTTGCGCTGCGAGGATCCAACTTCCGCTATGCCCGAGCTCCCCGGCAGCTCCGAGGAGCCAGCAAAAGAAAAGAGGGAGGAAATGAAAAGCAGGATAGCGGAGAGAATCGCTTGAATCATGGGCATCATTGTATCCCTCCCAACCGACCAACCATTGGCTCTGGCCGGTCTTCTCATTTCTGTTTGTTGTCAGCTCTGCGTTTCACTCAGCGCTGCGCGATATGCGTCTCAGCGGCTAAGCGCAATGGCCTTTCCATCCCGCACGAGGTAAATGCGCTCAGGGGTTGCGGAGGCATCGGGGTCCACCTTCACCTTCGCCGGTTCGGACAGGAACATGATGAAGGGAAGGTCGACTTTTCCTCTAGGGCAGGCCTTATCCGTCAACATGCTGAGCTCCACGCCGCCATCAACCAAGGTGAAGTCACCGCCGTTACAGGGCAGCCACGCCGTCTGGTTCTGGAAATTCAGGGAGAAGTCCTCTGGGCTCGCCTCAGACTCCCACCTGAAAGCAGTGATATGTTCCATCTGCTCATCGTTTGCTTCGACTAGTCCCCCGGGTGCGTCCGTGATGATGCCGTGCTGGGCGACGTTTAGCCCCCACGCCTCCGAGCTCCCCGCCAGCTCCGAGGAGCCCGCGTTAGAAAACAGCGAGGAGATGAATAGCAGAATGGCGGTGAGAATCGCTTTGATCATATTTCAGAACACTACCGGGTTTGCCCAACCCGCGGAGTAGAAAACGAGAAAAGCCGCCCGAAGGCGGCTGAGATTTGGTGCGCCCGGAGGGATTCGAACCCCCAACCTTCTGATCCGTAGTCAGATGCTCTATCCGTTGAGCTACGGGCGCAGTCCGTTGGTTCGCAGTGCTTAACGCCGGAGCGTGTGTGCTCTGCTGTGCAACGAGGAATAACTATACCCACACTCCAGAAAACTAACAAATCCCGATGTCAATGCATGTTTTCAACCCAAGAAATGAGCATAGAAATTCACCCCGTGTTCACCTTAAGAAGGGGCTAGACGAGGGCGGCCACTTCGGCGTCGGAAAGCACGGCGTCACGGAAGGACTGAAGCGTGGACTCGTGGTCGAAGTCGATGCCAATGAGCACTAGTTCTGTGCCGGGAGTGACGCCGTTGGCAGCCCACAAGGAGGCCGGCATGATCTGCAGGTTGGGACCAGCCTGTTGCCAGGCGTGGGCCACGCGCAGATCGGTATCAATCCAGCAATAGCCCTTCGAGCGCACCAGGCCTGTGCTGGCACGCAAGGCCTTGAGCAGGCGCTCGCGGTTGAAAGGACGGTCAGCGCGGAAGACCACCGAAGAGATGCCATACTCTTCGGTTTCGGGGGCGTGCGGGTTCGCCAGCTCCTCGGCGTAGCCGTGGTAGGTCGCGGCGGTGGCGGCGTCGTAAAGGTGGGCGTCGAGAACCAGCGCGGGATCGATGACCCCGTTGGTCACCGGCACGACGCGGGCGCGGGGGTTCATGGCACGCACGGTGGCGATGACGCGCTCGGTTTCGGCGGCCTCCACCAGGTCCGTCTTGGTGATGAGGATGAGATCGGCGAACTCGACTTGATCCACGAAGAGATCGGCGATGGTGCGGTCGTCGTCAGGCGTGGCCTCGATATTCTCGGAGACCAGGCTGCGGCCGCGGCGCAATTGAGAAAGGAACGTAGAGGCGTCCACGAGGGAGACCATGGTGTCGATAGGGGCGACGTCGGCAAGCGTGGTGCCGTCCCCGAACTCCCACTCGAAAGTGGCGGCAACGGGCATGGGCTCAGAGATGCCGGTGGACTCGATGACAATCTGATCGAAGCGGCCGGAACGAGCCAGCTTGCTGACGGACTCAATCAAGTCCTCGCGCAACGTGCAGCAAATGCAGCCGTTGGAGAGTTCGACGAAACGGTCCTCGCCGCGCTCAAGATGGCCCTCGCCGGCGACGAGGGCGGCGTCGATGTTGACTTCGGAAAAGTCATTGACAACAACCGCCAGCTTGCGCCCCTCACGGTTAGCAAGCAGGTGGTTGAGAAGGGTGGTCTTTCCGCTGCCTAAAAATCCGGACAGCACGGTAACGGGTGTAGCCATCCCGTAATGATAACGTTTTTCATTAATTGAGGGCTACAGGACCAACCCAAAGACCGGAACGGCAAGCAGGTAGACAGTGATGGTAATGAGCACGCAGCCAATCAGGTTGAGGCCAATACCGCCCTTGATCATGTCGCCAATCTTGACGTAACCAGAACCGTAGGCAATCGCGTTCGGTGGGGTCGCCACCGGCAGCATGAAGGCACAGGTTGCGGCCAGCGCCACTGGGATGGTGAGCAGCAGGACGTTGATGTCGCCATTCTCGGTCAGGCCGATACCCACGGCCACACCGCCCATAATCGGCAGGAAGGTCGCCGCAGTTGCGGTGTTGGAGGTGATCTCCGTCAGGAAGAGCACGAGCAGGGCCACCGAAGCGATCAGCAGGATGATGGGCAGGCTGCCCAACCCCTTGGCCATCTCACCAATCCACAGAGACAAACCGGACTTGTTGAACATCGAAGACAGGGACAGGCCACCACCGAAGAGCAGGAGCACATCCCACGGCATTTCGCTCGCAGTCTTCCAATCCAGCAGGCGCACGCCAGTCTTCGTGTCGGCCGGGATGGTAAACAGCAGCAAACCAGCGGCAATGCCCACGATTGCGTCATCGTAGTTGGATTCCTTGCTCACAAAGAAGGGAATGATCACCCAGGCCAAGGCGGCACCGAGGAAGATGATGCCCGTCATGACCTGCGGGCCGGTCCATGGGCCAAGCTTTTCAATCTCGGAATCAATGAGCTCGCGGCCGCCTGGAATCTTGTCCATCTCCGGCTTGAACACGGTAACCAGCATGAACCAGGCAATAAACAGGAAGATGAATGCCAGCGGCATGCCCACCATCATCCACTTGCCAAAGCCGAGGACGATGCCGTGAGTTTCCTTCATGTAGCCCATCAGCAGGGTGTTCGGCGGGGTGCCGATGAGCGTGCCCAGCGAGCCAATCGACGCCGAATACGCGATACCGAGCATGAGCGCAGTGGCAAACTTCTTCTGGTTAGCCATGCCACCGACGGCGTCGGCAGTCAGCGAAAGCACCGAAATACCAATCGGCAGCATGACCACTGCGGTAGCGGTGTTGGACACCCACATAGACAAGAAGCCGGTGGCCAGCATGAAGCCGAGGATCAGCTGCTTAGGCGAGGTACCTACAACCTTGACCACGAACAGCGCCATGCGGCGGTGCAAGTTCCAGCGCTGCAGCGCCAACGCGATGAGGAAGCCACCCATGAACAAGAAAATCGTAGACGAGGCATAGGGCGCACCCACATCCTTGATGCTGCCCACACCGGCCAGCGGGAAGATGACCAGCGGCAAAAGCGCGGTGGCGGCCAGCGGGATGGCCTCCGTCATCCACCACACACCCATGAGAATCGTCACGGCGGCTACGGCGCGCAGCGCACCCTGGGTGTATTCGGCGTCTTCCTTAGCGCCGGGTGATTGCAACACCGTTTCCACGGCGTTGCTGGGAAAGAGAAACCACACAAGAGCGGCCAAAACGAGACCGAGGATGAGGCCAATGGCCATGCGGCGCCATTCGCGCGTATCGACGCCGCGGTCGTCCTCGCCCTCCGTGTGCGAAGTTGAGACGTGAGTTTGCGGGGTAGTCATCTGCCCCCTCCTTTTCCTGGTTAACCAGCCCCCATTCAGCTGAGAGAGTTATTGAAATCACTGAATGGGCCTACACGTTCAGGCTATCGAGACCACAGACAGCCAACAAACACTTTCGCCCCATTACCCCCACTCAAGCCGAAGATTCACCCCTGTTAGCAAAATCTTTTGCAGATTAGCTGCAAAGAATGCTCACCAATGTGTGGGCATTCCTTACTCAATTCCCCCGCCTCCGTAGATCCCCAGACCTCGATCCCGCAACCTGCAGGTGGGCGTCGCCAAGCGCTTGCCGACGCCCCACCACCCACCCGGGAGTTTCGGGATCGAGGTCTGGGAGTTTAGCGCTGCGTACCGCTCGCCGCGCGCGATCCACGCCAATGCGCTACAAGTAAGCCATGAACAACCTAGGCATCTTTCACTACATAGACACCCACATAGTCGATCTGCGCACGCTCACCAACGACGACCCCCGATGGGGCAAAATTCACGCGAGGAAATTCCATAAGCTCGCGTGGTGCTATGCCATTCCCCTGCACCGATGGCTGCACTTGAAACCCTGGGAGCGAGAAACCGCAGAGGTCTATGCCCATGCGCGTGCCGCACCGCGGGCAACTCTCCTGGGCAAAGCGGCGGCTCGCATCCACGGCATCCCTACGCTCACAACGCCGAGCGAGTATTTCGCGACAGTCCCCTCCAACTCCGTTCCCCAAAAATCCAAGCGCCAATACTTCCGCTACAAGCAAACGAAACTCAACAATCAAGTCACAGAAGTCCACGGCATCCGGGTCACTTCTCTCGCGCGTACGGCGATTGATATCGCACGATTCGATGGATTCGTCGAAGGACTCGTCGCCGCAGACTACGTAAGGTCACGACGGGTATCAAAGGACACTCTCAACTGGGTACTCGGCGACATGGGCCGCGTGAAAGGAGTCGCGGATGCACGCCGGGCCGTGGAACATAGCGTCAACAGCTCCGAATCTCCCTGGGAGTCCTACGCGCGGGCGCTCATCCTTGACGCGGACCTTCCGGCGGTTCGCAGCCTGCGCGCCCAATACCGAGTCAATCAGTACTACGCCGACCTCGCGATCAATGACTGGCTCCTCATTGAGATCGACGGCAACGTGAAATACGAGAACGAGCTGGATGAGGTGATTCGGGCCGAGCACCAACGCCAAAAGGCACTCCTCAACCAGGGCTTTGTCGTCTTACGTTTCTCTCCCCAAGAATTGCGCGAAGCTCCAGAAGACTTCATCAACACCATCGCACGGCACTTAGCTGCGGGCCCCCGAAACTTCCGCTAGATCCCCAGACCTGAAACCCGCAACCTGCAGGTGGGCGTCGCCAAGCGCTTGCCGACGCCCCACCACCCACCCGGGAGTTTCGGGATCGAGGTCTGGGGGTTTGCGCTACCACAGCGCGAAGAAAGCAACCGCGCCGAGAAGCATCGTTCCCAGCGCAACGGCGGCGAGCGCCGAAGCTCCGGGCAGGGCAGGTGATTCGGCCCGGGCCAGGATCTCGTCAACATGGCGGAGCTTGGCGGTGGCCAACCACAGCACCACGGCCACCACTACCCCTACAATCAGAGCCGCCCATGGCGCCACGGAACGAACGACCAGCAAACCCGCGATGAGGCCGGCTAGACCCGTGCGCTGCCAGGCTAAGCGGGTGCGCTCGGGTTGGAGGCCGGGATCAAAAAGCTCGCTCACGCTAGCAGCTCGCCCACCAGAATCATCAGGCCGATGATGATCACCACACCAACAATCAACGCCAACGCCGGGCTAGCCGGGAGCGGACGCCCATGGCGCATCGCGCGCTCCGAGGCACCCCAGTGAAACCACGCCACCGCCGGCAGGATGATGGCCACGATCAGCATGATGATGGAGACGACGCGAGTCAGCGTGGTGTTCAGAGGTAGCTCGAAGGTCTCCAGGGCCACACCACCGGCGATAAAGGCCAAGGACGTGCGGATCCACGCCAGGAACGTGCGCTCATTAGCCATGCTGAAGCGCGGGTCGGGTTCCTCCCCTGTTCCATACACCGAGCGCGGGAAACGTGCCTTCCTCATAGGCGCTACTGTAGCGCCCCGCTCCTCACTCCACAGTGCGAGGCGCCCAGAGCGCGCCGACTAGGACTGCGAGAAGGCCTCCAGATCCGCGGGGCTACCGGCGACGACGATGAGGTCGCGGTGGGTGAGCTCGGTGCCGTCGACAAGCGGGCGCCACTGGCCAGGCCCCTCACAGCGTGAGATGAGCTGAACGTTGTGCTCTTCCCACACCTGGTGCAGGTTGAGCGGACGCTTGCTTATCGACGCCGGCGGGGTCATCGCCGTCACACCATAGTCGGTGGCGATCTCCGCAAAGTCCTCGAAGCGCCCGCCCAACAGATGCGCCACGCGGCGGCCCGTATCGCGCTCTGGGCGGATCACGTGGTGCACTCCCAATTGGCGCAGGATACGGGCGTGCGCATCCGAATCTGCCTTGGCCCAGATATCGCCTACTCCCAGTTCCACCAAGTTCGAGGCGGTGAGGATGGAATCTTCCAGATCGGAGCCGATGGCCACGACCACGCGTTCCACTTCATCAACGCCCAGCTGGCGGAGGGCCTCGGCGTCGGTGGTATCCGCGGTCACCGCTTCGGTGAGGTACGCGGCGTGTTCGCGCACGTGCTTCTCCTCAGCATCGATGCCGAGGACCTCCACGCCATGCTCCATCAGCTCGCGGGCCAGGGAAGAACCGAACCGCCCCATACCAATGACGACGACCGGTGGAATATTGATGGACGTCTTCTCGCGCCGCAGGGCGCTGAACATGTTAGCCAATGAACGGCCTTTCTTCTGGGTAGCGGTAGCGCAGGCTGATGGTCCGGGCGGCCAGTGCCGCCACGAAAGTGGTGGGGCCTACGCGGCCAACGTACATGATGAGACACAGCATGAGCTGCGATGGTGCGGACAAACTTGCGGTAATGCCCGTGGACAAACCCACGGTGGCGAAGGCAGACATGACTTCGAAAGTGACCTGGTCCGCGGTGAACTCGGGGTCCCAGATGCGCAGCGTCGCCACGCCTACGGCAACGACGATCATTCCGGCGGCCGTCAGCGCGAGGGCCTGACGGAAGGTAGACAGCGGCAGGCGCCGGTGCCCGATGGAAGTGTCCTCCCGGCCCAAGAATTCAGAAATCATCGCCGCGCCCAGAACGCATGCGGTCGTCACCTTGATGCCACCCGCCGTACCGGCGGAGCCGCCGCCGATGAACATCAAGATGTCCGTAACCATCAGCGTCAACGGGTGCGCTTCCCCGTAGTCGATGGCGTTGAAACCGGCCGTTCGGGGCGAAGCGCTCATGAAGAAGGCGTTGATCAGCTTCTGGCCCAGCGGCATCCCATGCAGCACACCGGAACCCTCGGAGAGGAAGAAGACCACGGTGCCACCCAGCAACAAGAACGCGGTGGCGCCCAGCGTCATCCGGGCGGTCATGGACATGCGGTGAATGCGGGGCGTGCCGCCGCGCCAGCGCGTTAGCCGTGCACGGGCCCGTCGCACGAACTCCGCCAACATGGGATAGCCCAGGCCACCGACAATCAGGGCGAAGGCGAGAGGAATCAAAATCCAGCCATCGGCGGCGAAGGAAATGACGCTGTCTGAATAGGTACTAAACCCAGCGTTATTGAAGGCCGAAATGGCGTGGAAGATACCTTCCCACACCGCGCGCCCTGGTGCCACGCCGTGTTCGGTGGCTAGGCGCACGCCGATAAACACAGCGACGATGGCCTCACAGATCAGAGTCATCATCAGGGTGAGCAGCAGGGCATGCCGAATGCCTCCGGAAGCCACAGCACGACCTTCTGCCGCCATGATCCGGCGGGCTTTGAAACTGATGCGACCGGTCAGAAGCATGCCTGACAGCGATGCCAGGCTCATAATGCCGAGGCCGCCCAGCTGGATGAGCGCGATGATGACCGCTTGGCCGAAGGGCGTCCAATAGGTGCCGGTGTCCTCCACCACGAGGCCCGTCAAAGAGACCGCCGAGGTAGCCGTAAACAGCGCCGGCAGGAACGGTGTCCACTGCGGAACGTTGGCGGAAATCGGCAGCATCAGCAGCAGCGTTCCCACGAGGATGAGCAGGATAAAGCCCACGGCGGTGAGCCGAGCCGGGCCCAGGAAATGACCGCGTTTCACAGCGCTTCAGCTTACTGCCATTTACCTCCGATGGACACTCCCCTCAGCCTTGAATATTGCGATTTTATTATGTGAATCATCACAATCGATAACCCCGAAGGCACCGCGAAGTAACCGCTACATCAGCTTGGTCTTGTCCAAGGTCTCCACCCAGCCGTTGGTGAACTTCTCCAGCGGCTTGTGGAAGACCACGCCCAGAATGAGCATCGGTACGGCAAAGAGCAAGAGGGCGAACAGGGAGAGCCAGTAATCACCGTGGTAAGTTCCGGCGATGGCCGCGCGGAAAGCACGGATGGTATAGGTCGCCGGCAGCCACGGGCTAATGTTCTGGAACCAGTCCGGGAGCACCTGCAAGGGGTAGGCACCGCCCGACGACGATACTTGGACCACCAGCATGAGCACCGCCAAGGCTTTGCCTGCGTTGGCGAAGGAGACCACGAAGGTGTAGCAAATCAGCATAAAGATGAGCGAGCTAACCCAGCCTGCCAGCAGCATGAGAATCGGGTGCGCGGGCTCGATGCCCACGAAGAAGATGAGGCCCAAGATGAGCATCGTCGACTGCATGAGACCAACCGCGACGAACATTCCAAAGCGGCCGAAGAAGCGCTGCATCGGCGAGTACGTGTCCTTGTCCACCACGTCGGTGCGCACGCTCACCGCAGTCAGCAGCGCGCCGACCCACAGGGCCAGCGCCGTGTACATGGGTGTCATGCCGGCACCAAAGCTCTTGACTGGGTAGACCGCTTGCCTGTCGACGTCCACCGGAGCCGCAATCGCGTGCGCCAGAGCATCCGGATCGGAACCGATGAGGTCCGCCAGCTTCTTCAGATCCCCGGATGCCGCAGCGGAGTCGATATCCTTCCGCAGGTCGCCGAACTTGTTGGCCTTATCCTGCAGGCCAGAGGCGAGCTTCTGTACCGCATCCCGAGCATCCGTCAAGGAAGAGGAATCAATCGTGACGGGAGTCTTCGCGGTATCCAGATCCGCGCTCACCTGGCCCAGGGAGTCCTGCAGCGCGCGCAGGGATTCACGCAGACCGGAGGTGGAGATTCCCTCCACTGCCTTCTTGGCATTGTCGATGCTGGAGAGATCCGGCTTCGTGGGCTCGGGAGCGTTCGCGGCTGCTGTAAGTCGCGCGTGGAGAGTGCGCTGCGCGTCGATGGCCTCCTCGATACGGCTGAGCGCCTTCTCTTTATCCCCGGCAGGAAGCGGCAGGGCCTCGATGTGGCCGTGCAGGTTCTGGTATTGCGCAATGGTGCCTTCCACCTGGCCGGCCAAGGTATTGAGCGCGGCGACGCGGTCGGCGCGGGAGGCGGAGGCGTCGTCGTAAAGCGCATCAATGCGTTGGCGCACCACATCATAACTAGCGCTGGTGGCATCGAGCGATTGCTGCAGCGCATCCGTGGAAACGTTGAGCGAGGAGGACTGAATCTCCGGAAGCTCCAGGTCCGCCGAGTCCGCAATGCGCTGGGCGCTTTCCATGAGCGGAACCGCAGTATCCACGAGGCCAGCGAGGGAACGCGCGGTACGGGCAGCCATATCCAGCTGAGTCTGCACGCCATCCGCGCGCGCCTGCATCCGGTCCAACACAGCCTTGGTATCGCCTTTGCTCAAGAAGTCCGAGAGCGAAGTGACCAGATCGAAGGACACGTCACCGACCGTCGTCGTGAAAGCCTCGGCAACCTGGGCCGACACACCCTCTGCACCTTGGCCAGTGATCTTCGGAGCCAGCGCGTTCTTCTTCTCATTCATGTAGAAGGACAAATCCGCGGGCTGGGAACCATCCGTGTAGAAGTTCATCATGTCGGTACTGAAATCTTCCGGAAGCACGATGGCTGCGTAATACTCACCGGACTTGGTACCTTCAATCGCCTCATCGGAGGTGGTCACAACCCAATCCAGCTGCTCGTTCGCGCGCAGCTCATTGAGTACTTGATCGCCGACGTTGATGGGCACCGGCAACAGATCGCTCTCATAGCCGGTGTCCTTGCTGGCCACCGCCACCTTGAGCTGGCTGGTGTTATCAAAGGGATCCCAGCTAGCCAACACGTTAAACCACGTGAACAGCATCGGAATGACGACGAGACCCACGAGCATCACCGCGCTCATCACGTTGCGGCATGCGGTGCGCATGTCATTGAGGAAAAGATCGAGTGTTCCACGCATTAATTATCCCCCTCCGTGGAATCCGCGCCGGCGCGAGCCGGGTGTTTGATGTCATCTTCATCCAGCGTCACGAGCTCCGCGGACTGCTTCAGGCTAATGCGCAGGTATTCCAGGGTGACCGCGGCGACAATAATAAGGAAGCACCACGCCGTCCAAATGCCCAAGAGCAACGGCTTCTGGTCGGGCAAGAGGCCCGAGACAACAATGAGGATGACCGCGCCGACAACGCCCGCGATGGCCACCAGCTTGAGCCAGTAGCCCCAGTTATGAGCGCGGCGGTCCAAATCCCTCTTGAGGCCACTGCGGCTATCCAGCGCCTGGATGACGTCCGCGATGCGGTAGCCGGAGCCCACAACCTGCACGTTTTCATAGTCGAAGAGCTCGGTGTCCTTCAGCTCGCGGTTGAAGATGACGTTGAAGTGCGCCAACGCCTTGCGCAGTAGAAGGCCGAAGACAAAGAAGAGAATGAACATGAAGGCGAGCACGCTCATGTTCTTGAAGTAGTGGTTGCCGTAGAACCCGCCGATGGTTTCGCGCATGGCGTCGATGCCGTAGGTGAAGGGCAGCAATGGGTAAATGGTGTGGAAGAAGCTGGGCAGCAGCTCAATCGGGTACAGGCCCGACGCACCTGGAATCTGAATGATGGCAAAGACCACGCAGAGGCCGCGGCCGAGGTGACCCAGCGACGTCGACAACCCATAGATAATGCTCAAGTAGGCCAAACCCACGAGCACGCCCGTCAGGATGAAGGCAGGCGCGTTTACAGTCTGTACGCCGATGAGCAGATCACCGACGGTCACGGTGATGGCCTGGACGATGACCATCAGGGCCATGAGGAGGAAGCGGCCCAAGTAAGCCTGGCCCACCGTGATGCGGTGGAATCCTTCTTTATCCACTTCGACGCGGAAGATCACCATGAGGACGAAGGCACCGATCCACAGCGACAAGTTGGTAAACAGCGCCGCCATGGCGGAGCCGTAGCTGTCCACCGGGTACACGGTTTCGGTCTTCAGCTCGATGGGCTCGGCAAAGAATTTACCGATTTCTTCCGCGTCCAGCCCGGTGACGTCTTGAACCACTTTGGAGTTCATCGCGGCACGCAGCGAACCTACATCGCCCTGCATAGCGCTCAAACTGTCCTGGAGGGCCAGGAGGTTGGTATCGAAATCGGACAAGGTGTCCTTCGTGGCCCGCAGCTGCTGGGCCACGCCGTCCAGGAGACCATTGGCCTCCTGCATGGTTCCCTTCTGCGCTTCCAGGGTGGAGCTCAAAGCACTCGCCATGGAGCTCAGATTGCTCATGGCACGGTTGATTTCGGGCACAGCGGTGGTCACGGTATCGCGCAGCGTCTGCGACGTGGCCTTGGTATCTGCCGCTGCTTGGTTGATGGCCTCCGCGCTAGCCTGCACGTTGTCCGCCGCGGCCTGGGTATCCTTGCTCAGCGCATTGAGGTTCCCCACCAATTGGCGGTTGGATTCATTGCCCTCATCGAGGCGCTGGATGGCGTCATCGATTTCCTTGGCCACCTGCGGTGAAAGCGTTGCGGAATCGCGCAGGGCTTTAAGCTGCGCAATCGATTCTGCGCTCGCATCAATGGCGGTGTTGGCCCGCTGCGTGGCGTAATCGAAGCGGTCACCGGCCTGGTTAAGGCCAGCGGTGACATCCGCGATGGATTCCTGCGCCTGGGCAGTACCGTCCGCCACCGCGCTTGCACCACTGACGAAGGCACCGGTGGTTTTATCGGTGAAGTCACCGATGCCCCCTTGGGCCTGCTCGACGAGGGAGGAGACCTCGGCGAGGGCTGTTTGGGCGTCGCCCAGCGCGGTGCTCACATCAGCCACCGTGGACTTGGCGCCCAACGTGGAATCAGCAGCGGCATCAAGCTTTCCCTGGATCCGCGCGAGGTTCTCACGGTTGCCGTCAATCTCCTGCGCGGTCTCCCCGAACGCGGAGCTCGTGTTATTCATCGCGCGCGTGACTTTTCGCTCGAAGTCAGTACCGGTGTCCTTGACGTTCTCCGCCGCGACGGTGGCCACCTGCTCCTTGAAGGCCGCCGTGATCTGCTTGTCCAGACCTTTGGCACCGGTATCCGTGATCTTCACGGCGATGGCGTTGTTCTTCTCGTTGACGCGGTAAACCAGCTGGGGCTGCGTGAACTTCCCGTCGAGCATGCTCACGAGGTTCTCGCTGAAGTCCTCAGGAATCGTCACCGAGGCATACACGTCTCCCTCTAAAAGGGCTTTCTCGGCTTCGTCGCGCTCAAGGAATTGCCAGCCTAGCTGGTCATTCTTTTTCAGTTTCTCGATGACCTCGCTGCCGACATCTATCTTCCCCGTCAGCTCGTTGTTAGCACCCTTATCCTCGTTGACCACGGCTACCTTGATGTTGTTGGTATGGCCATAAGGATCACGAAAAGCCGCGATGTTCACCCATGAATACAACGCGGGGGTGATGATGAGTCCGATGAGGATGATCCACGCCCTAGGGACGCGGCCAAGCCTGGCTACATCTCTGATAAAAATCTTCCAACTTTGGCGCACTGAAGGGAGTGTACCCGCTGAAGCTCCAAGTCTCTAACCTGCCGAAACCAATAAAGTAATTTCCATGATTAACAATTAACGATTGATATGGTTTGCTGAAACAAAACCCTTGCCCCGCACCCCGCCAACTTGTAGTGATAAACAAAATTTTTCTAGTACTTTCACTACCCCACTACAATCGGCGGCCATGATTGAAGTCGCAGCCGTCGTCATCCGCAACCCGCAAGGCCACGTGCTCACCGTGCGCAAGAAATCCTCCACGAAGTACCAACTGCCCGGCGGCAAGCCTGAGAAGGGCGAAGCGCTTGTCGACGCCGCCCTGCGCGAAGTCGCCGAAGAAGTAGGCCTCACCCTCGACGCCGAGAGTCTCGACGAACTCGGCACCTTCGACGCCCCCGCAGCCAACGAACCGGGCGAGGTCGTCGTCGGCACCATCTTCACCTGCACCCGCACCGTCACCGCCGACGAACCCCACGCCGCCGCCGAAATCGGCGACACCGCCTGGGTCAACCCGGCAGCACCCGACCGCGAACTTGCGCATCTGTTGCGTAACCGCGTCTTCCCCGCACTGGCCTAGCGCCAACTGTCAACACTTCGACGTCATTGACCCCGAAACCATCAACAGCTACCCTTTTGAACATGTTCACTGAACACGTTCATTCATCGCGCTCGGCCGCCAAAGCTGGCACCGACAGCAAGGTCCTGGCCACCGCCTATGGCCTCTTCCTCACTCAGGGTTACGCCACCACCAGCATCCGGAGCATCGCATCAGAGGCTGGCGTCAGCGTGGGAACCGTCATGGGAGTCGGCGACAAACAAACTCTGCTCATCCGCACCATTGGCCAACACATTTCAGAGCTCCACGACGAGATTCGGGGGCAATCCGATAGCCTCCTCGACGTCCTCAAGCCATTCCTCCAGATGTTCACCGGACACGAAGAACTCTCTCGTGCGTTCGGCGCGGCACTCATCCAACAAGGCAATCAAGGCGAAGCGCTCACCGCACTCAAAACGCTCCTGACCGATGAAATCACCCTGCGACTCGGCACCAGGCTCAGCAGCGCCGATGCGGCCGAGTACGCCGACCTGCTGTACAACGTCTACCTCGGCTTACTCATCGGCTGGGCCGCCGGAATCTACGACACCGAGCACCTCACATCCCAAGCCGCCTCATCGATCGAACGCCTCAACACCGCATTCGGAGTAACCCAATGATCCTAGAATCTTCCCCAGCCTGGCCCTCCCTTCTACTAGCAGCCATTCTGCTTGGCGACGCCGCCCTCTCCCTCAAACCAGTCCCCTTCATCGAAGCCTGCCTCAGCGGCGTCAAACTCCCCAAGGACTGGTGGTGGGCGCTCATTGTCATCAAGTGCCTCGCCGCCGTAGGACTCATTGCCGGCCTCTGGTTCCCCGGCGTAGGAATCACAGCCATGATTGGAGTCATCGCCTATTTCTGCGCGGCCGCAGCAGCCCATGTCCGCGCCCACTTCCTCGGTAGCGCATTCTGGATCAACTGCTTAGGCATGCTCGCATTCTCCATCGGAGTACCGATCCTGACGCTCGCACTGACTTAAGACACCAGTCAACCATTCACGGCTTCCAGAAGGAAGATGCATCATCGCACCTATTGATTGATGACTTGATGCTTTCTACCCTAAAGCTATGCACACCAGGATAAACCTCCCCTCCTTCGATTGCGGCGGACCAGCTCTAGTTGATCTCAGCGACAAAGAAGCCGTATGGGCGGTGCTCGATGATCATTCCTGATGTCAACATTCTCGTTTATACCTTCCACTCCGCAGCACCACAACATAAACCCGCTCAGCAGTGGTTAAGTGGTGCGCTGAATCGGCATGAAACAATTGGGCTCCTGGATGTTGTGGCAACGGGCCTTGTTCGAGTTATGACCAACCACAAGCTATTCCACAAACCACTAACCGCCCAGCAAGCACTGACTGCACTCAATACCATTTTAGCGGCCCCAAACGGGCACTCTTTTGAGCTCCAGCCCAGGGACCTGGACAACCTTCACTGAACTGGTGCGCTTGCACAAGCTTAAAGCCAGCGACATCCCTGATGCCTGGATAGCCGCGTCCGTAATAGAAGAAGAAGCAACCTTACTGAGCCAAGATCAGGGCTTTGCCCGCTTCCGAGAGCTGCGCTGGCACCCGCTTCTAGAATGACAACAACAAACGCAGATCCCGAGCCACCGGTGAACGATGACTAGGGTTCTATAAGTTGAAGCAGCGAAATCAAGCAATCAATAAACCGACAAGCCCTCGACTAAAGCGACAAAATTAACGCACTCTAAAACTTCTCGATGTTAGGACAAGGACTAGTATTGAGGCATCTGCCGATGGCGCTACGTCCGCCGACTAACAAAATACACTCGGCAACAACCAACACCGTCCAAATCCGACTCGTCGCTAGCGCAGGAAGTCGTTGAGCAGATTCCGCCTCCTCTTTTGCGTAGCAGCTGCAACTAGTCGTTAGATAAAGCGGAAAATCTCCTAGCAAACAGGCTGTGTAATTTAACCATTTCCTTTACACTCATTAGAAGAAGAGTCTTCAGAGAGTTTTTCCTCCAGGAAAGAAAGCGGCGTGATAGTAGTATCCCCTTTCCCATTGCCGCCTTCAATGAGGGCCACCAATTCTCCTGCAGGATTATAGACAGGGGCGCCTGAATCCCCAGGTTTTGAAGTCATTTGAGCCTTTAGAGTTCGCGCCTGATATTCTCTCCCATTGATGGAAAATGCCTCACAATATAAGTTCTTGTCGTTGACAACCCCATCAATTCTCCCTCCGAGAAAGGTTTTTGCAAAAATAGCTGAAGGTATTTCGATACTTTTATCACTAATTTTATCAGCCCGAAGAACGTAATCTACCGGAGGATCAAGAAGTATTTCTGAAACATCTATCCCTTGGTTACTCCACAAGTAGTTTTCACCAATACTTTCAATACGCCTACCCTTCGAATACACTTCATCCGCACTTTCACCACAATGACCGGCAGTCAAGGCCCGCTGCTGGGAAATGATAGTCACAGAACACGTCACCGCCCCTCGGGGAGGACCCACCTGCACCTCATCTCCACTTTCAATATATGAAAGAGGATCGAAATTCCTCTGTTGAGCAGTAGATATTGATGAAGCCGTGGCCCCAAAAGATACGCTAGCCAGAAAGAAAAGAGCTAGCCTGCCTACTATAGAAATAGTATTTTGTTTCATAACTTAATAAATAATCAATCTAAAACAGAGGCAGGCCCGCTAAAATACCCACCTCTGCTCAGATATTTACTTCTTCCCAGATGGAACAAACACAAGGAAAATGACCAAAATTGCTAGAGCAATCGTGACCCCATACGGCCACTGAAGTTGAGCGGAAAGCATCATCAATAAAACGCCCACAGTGGCCAATATCTTTTTCCACATATTTTACTCTCCAGAACCATTTCTATTCTTGCCAGGCGGCAGATTCTCTTGGACTGTTATCTGAACAATGCAGAAACATCCATATGGCAAAATTCCAATTACCTTTCCCTAAACCCCTTTCTGTTTAGAGGAAGGATAATTTATTGAAAACCAACCCGCTGAGGATATGCATTATGTGTGAAAGCGCCAGCCACAATCGAACCAATGCCATAGTCTGCATACATACCACCGGGCGCAAGACCAGCAATAGCCCCTCCAGTAGCTAGGATTTTGGAAAGAACTGGCTCGGGAATCCAGACTCCAGCGATTGTGACACCGCCACCCACCCGGTTAATCGTCGTTTTAGACAGTAGCACCCTCACATAAGTCCCATGGAATTCAATTCCATTCCGACCCTCTTGAAAGTATGGATCAATGTCATCATCATCAGCGCTCGAAATCTTCGGCCCTTTTTCCCAGAAAGTTATCGAGTCTCCCGCCACCTTCATCTCAAGGTTACTATCAGCCTTGGCCTCGCTGATCCTTTCGTTCTGAGTCTCTACTTCATTTTTGATTTCTTGCAGTTCCTTTTGCGAAAGAGCGCTTTCTGCCTCTCTAGCAATCGCGAATTGGTCTCCCTGAAGGAAAACATAGGAATCTGCTTTTTCCGCAACTTCTGAGGAAACAGAAGACTGAGAGGCATTATTCTGAGTCGACTCAGCGAGGTCAGTCTCAGTACCGGCACTAGCATTGACTGGTGCAAAAACTGTTGCTGCCGCAACCAGCACCACTAAACGCGTAGATTTCTTGAGACGATACATGTCCATAATCCTTTCTAGAAAAGATGGCTGAAAATCGGACACCCCTAGAGTTACATCCAGTAGGGATAATTGGAAGCAAAAGATGTAAAATGTAGACTATTGTATAAACTTCCTCAAGATTTGTTGCGAGGGCGCACAAGAAGGCATATAATCCCTCCCCTTCCCCGCAAACCCTAGTCTTTTGAGACTCGGGTTAACCAGCGCCCCAAAGACTGGTGGTGGGCGCTCATTGTCATCAAGTGCCGCGCAGCCACAGGAGTCATCGACGGACTCTGGTTCCCAAGCGTAGGAATCGCATCCATGTTTTGAGTCATCGCATATTTCTGCGCAGCCTCAGCAGCCCGTGTCCGCGCCCACTTCCTCGACAGTGAATTCTGGATCAACTGCTTAGGCATGCTCGCGCTCTCAACCGGTGTATTGGTCCTGCCGCTAGTGCTGAATTAGGCGACCAAAAATTCTTCGGAACCACCCCTGCCCCATTTCGCCATCAAGCACATTCGCCCGATATTTACTTCTTTTTCATCCCCCACCTCACTATGCCGTTCGTTGCTTTGGGAAGTGGCTGAGGGGAATAGCACTCATGAATTTTGGAAAGAACAAAATATTCGGACAAAGTTCTCATCGGGATCGATGTTCGCGTTACTTTCCACATCCCAAATTGGCTCTTTTAGTAACTCCATGACGCTCCCAGCCAGCACAGATTAAGGTCAGCGCCTTCATTCTAAGTTCCCTGCTCACGGGCTGTCGGCATACGAAGGAACTGAAAACGTAAAATCCCGAGCCACCGGTGAAACGATGACTCGGGTTCTGTAGTTTGCGGAGACGAGAGGATTTGAACCTCCGGACCTACGCAAGTAAGTCAACTCCTTAGCAGGGAGCCCCATTCGGCCGCTCTGGCACGTCTCCAGCGATTCGCAATGAATCGTCCATCACTCTACCTGAGCGCTTCCCCTAGGGACAAAATGGGGCTTCCCTATTCTTTCCCTGAAGCGCCGCATGCAGCTTAAGGGCAACGTAGAGAGCCGCGCAGCGCCAGCCATCATCCAGCACGCCGGGCCCGAGAATCTCACGGACGCGGTCGAGGCGATAGTGCAACGTGGCGCGGTGAATGTAGAGTGCAGCGGCGGTCGCAGAGACGTTGCGGGAATGCTCAAAGTAGGTCAGCAGGGTCTGCCAGTAGGAGTTGCGAGGGTCGTCGAGAAGCACGGCGGCATCCGGGCTCATCTCCACCACCGTTGCTTGGGTCAGCTCCCACCCGCGCAGCAGCCGCCACGCACCGGCCTCCTCCCAGCGCAGCGAATCCTGGCCGCAGAGTTTGGCCACGTCCGCCATGAGTCGCGCCTGCGGGGCCGTCGGTGCCGAACCGCGGGCTACCACCGCGGCGCCGGCGACGAGCGCAGCACTCTGTAGCTCCTCCATGAGGGCCTCGGTGTCCTTGTCATCGCGGCGGCACTCAACGAGTACAAGGGAATCGTGAGAGTCCGCGACCAAGAAAGGACGGCGCACCAGCGGGCGGGCAAGTTCCACGGCCACCGCGCGCTGATCGCCTTCCACCAGCACGCGATGCACGGTCAGCTCGCCATCGGAGGGCAAGAGATCGCGCTCCCGCGCACCCGCCAGCGCGGCCGGATCACCGGTGAGCACCTCGCGGGCCAGCTCGCCGAGCTGTTGAGCGCGGGCGGCGAGGGGCGCATCGCGTTCGTCGATAAGCCTGGCCAGCGGAGCCGTCAAAGAACCGAGGCGGACCAAGGGGGCATCACCCAGCGCGGGCTCATCAATAATCCACAGGTAGCCCACGAGCCGATCCTCGTGGCGCAGGGGGATGACCACGCGAGGCAGCATGTCATAGCGCGGGTTGGCGGGCAGGCGAACCGGCAGAACCGCCTCTTGAATACCGAAGCTCAGCATCCACGGGATGGGCTCTGGGGGCGGGGTGCGGTTAAGGATGGAGGCGGCGCGGTTCTTATCGATGGCACCAATCTGCGCACTAGCGGCAATCACCGCGATGGCGGGGGTAGTCACCTCAACGGAGCGCTGCAGGATCTGGGCGCATTCGTCGACGATATCCTGGATACTCGTCAGCTGCGGGGGTGTCACTTTTGACATATGTCAAAGATACTTCCGAATATTGTCTAGTGACAAACAAAACTGTGGTGCGTAATAATCTCCTACAGTTCAATGACTCACGTCACAGATATACGTTCATGAAGGGCGTCTACATGACCACAACCAACAATTCCGTCAGGGCACAGGACCTTGTCGCCAGCGACAACACGAGTGCAGACGACGGCCTGCAGCGCGGCATGAAGTCGCGCCATCTACAGATGATCGCTTTTGGCTCGTGCATCGGCACGGGCCTCTTCTTGGGCTCCGGCGCCTCCATCCAGGAGGCCGGTCCCGGCGTTATCGCCGCCTATGCCATCGGTGGATTCATCATCTTCCTCATCATGCGCATGCTTGGTGAGATGGCCGTGGAGCACCCCGTCGCCGGCTCCTTCAGCGCCTACGCCCGCGAATACATCGGGCCCATCGCCGGCTTTGTCACCGGCTGGAACTGGTGGTTTACCACCATCGTCGTCGGCATGGTGGAACTCACCGCCGCGGGCACCATCATGGACTTCTGGTTCCCCGGTATCCCGCACTGGCTCACCGCCCTCGTCGCGCTCGTCATCGTCACCGCCATCAACCTGGTGCACGTCGGCGCCTTCGCCGAGGCGGAATTCTGGCTTTCCCTTATCAAGGTTGTCGCGCTCATCCTCATGATCGTCGTCGGCGCGGCCATCGTCTTCGGCCTCACCCCGGAGCCCGCCCTCGGCTTGAGCAACATCACCGAGCACGGCGGCTTCTTCCCCAACGGTGCCGCCGGTGTGCTCTTCTCCCTCGTCGCGGTGATTTTCTCCTTCGGTGGCATCATCTCCATCGGTACCGCCGCGGGCGAGGCCCAAGATCCCGCCAAGAGCCTGCCCAAGGCCATCAACAACGTGATCTGGCGCATTCTCATCTTCTACGTCGGCGGCATCGGCATCATCGTGCTGCTCGCCCCGTGGAATGAGCTCGATACCTCCACCTCGCCCTTCGTGCGCGCGCTGAGCACCCTGGGAATTAGTGCCGCGGCCACGGGCCTTAACCTCATCGTGCTCGTCGCTGCCGTCTCCGTGTTCAACACCATGACCTTCTCCGGCGCGCGTATGTTGCGGGATCTCTCCCGCGGCGGCCAAGCCCCGCCCTTCTTCAATTCCGTCAGCGCCAAGGGCGTGCCGGTTCGCGCTCTGCTTTTCAACGCCCTGCTCATGGGCTCGGCTGTGCTGCTTAACTTCCTCTTCGAGGGCAAGATCCTGATTGTTCTCCTCGCCATCATTGTTGGCGCGGAGCTCATCTCCTGGTCCGCCATTGCCGTAGCACACCTGAACTCCCGCAAGCGCTGCCCGAACGCCGCCTTCCGCGCACCCCTCTACCCCATCGCCAACTACCTGTGCTTGGCCTTCTTCGCACTCGTCATTGTTTTGATGTTCATGCTGCCCGACTACCGCACCGGCGCCATTGTCCTACCCTGTTGGATTGTGACCTTGGCCCTCATCTGGCTGGGCAAGAAGCGCCACGACGCCCGAAACAAATAGAAAGGACCCTCTCATGCAGACCACCATTGGTGATTTCATCCTGGACCGCCTCAAGGCCATCGGCATTACTGAAATCATCGGCGTACCCGGTGACTTCAACCTGAGCTTCCTCGAGCAGATTGAAGCTTCCGAGGGCATCCGCTTCGTCGGCGCCTGCAACGAGCTCAACGCCGCCTATGCTGCCGACGGCTATGCCCGCCAGAAGGGCGTGGGCTGCCTGCTCACCACCTATGGCGTGGGCGAGCTTTCCGCACTCAACGGCATCGCTGGTGCCCGCGCTGAGCACGTCCCGCTGGTGTCGCTGGCAGGCGCGCCGCCGCAGTACGCCACGGAGTTCCGCTGGAACCTGCACCACTCGCTTGCCGACGGCGACTATGCCAACATGCTGGATTCCTTCGCGCCCTTCACCGAAGTGGCCACACGCGTGTCCCCCATGAACGTGGTCGAGGAATTCGACCGCGCCCTGCACACCTGCCTGCGCGAGAAGCGCCCGGTGCACATCCAGATTCCTTCCGATATCACGCACCTGACCATCGAGGTCCCCGACGAGCCTTTCTCCACCAAGCTGGCACCCTCCGATCCGGAGCGCCTGAACGCCGCCGCGGACTACGTGCTGGAGCACTTGGCGAAGGCCAAGGACCCGATCATCCTCATCGATCAGGACACCAACCGCCACGGTTTCACGGAGAAGCTCCGCGCCATCATCGACAAGGCCCAGCTGCCTTACTCCCAGCTTTCCTCCGGCAAAGCCATCCTGTCTGAGCGCCACCCGCTGTTCATCGGCACCTATAACGGTGCGGCCTCCGCACCGGGCGTGCAGGAGCGCATCGAAAAGTCCGATTTCCTGGTCACCACGAACCCACGCTTCATCGAGGTCAACTCCGGCTCCTTCACCCACAACCTGGCCGATGCCCGCGTCTATAACTTCGGCGACCAGCACCTCAACGCCGACGGCGAGTTCTTCGTGGGCATCAATACGCTGGAGCTTCTCGACGTCCTCCTCGACCGCATCCAGGAAGCCGAGACGTCGCCAAGCGCTGCCTTCGAACCCGAGCCCTTCGAGCCGAACCCGGATGCCCCGCTGACCCAGGAGCGCATCTGGCCGCAGATGCTCGGCTTCATCCAGGAAGATGACGTGATCATCGCCGAAGCCGGCACCTCCAACATTGGCTTGGGCCAGCAGCGCATGCCCGAGGGCGTGCAGTACATTAACTCCACCATTTGGGGCTCCATCGGCTTTACCCTGCCCTGCGTGCTTGGCTCACAGCTGGCCAACCCGGAGCGCCGCCATGTTCTCTTCATCGGCGATGGCTCCTTCCAGCTCACCGCCCAGGAGCTCTCCACTATCCTGCGCCAGGATCTCAAGCCCATCATCGTGTTGGTGAACAACGATGGCTACACCATCGAGCGCTACATCTTGGGCATGGAGCGCGAGTACAACGAGATTCAGATGTGGGACTACACGGCCCTGCCTAAGGCCTTCATGAAGGACACCACGATGGAGTCCTATGTGGCCTCAACCGAAGGCGAGCTGGCCAAGGCCTTGGAAGACATCGCCGCCCACCCAGAGCGCGGCGCCTTCCTCGAAGTGCGCCTCGATGCTTTCGACGCGCCGAAGGGCCTTCAGGCCTTCGGGCCGCAGACCGCTGACTTCGACTTCGGGCCTCGTGGGCCCCGCAACGCCTAAGGTGGAGAACATGATTCGACCAGACCTTTCCTCCCTACCCGTCTACGTCCCCGGCAAGAATGCCGAGCACGCCTTGAAGCTCTCCTCCAACGAGGCAACCCAGGAGCCGCTGCCCGGCGCGCTGAAGGCCATGGAGACTGCCGTCGCGCACGTCAACCGCTACCCGGATATGGGCGCGGTGGAAATCCGCAAGGTACTCGCCGAAAACCTTGGCGTTAGCCCTGAGCAGGTCACCACCGGCGCGGGTTCCTCCGCGATTTGCCAGCAGCTGGTGCAGATCACCTCCGTGCCCGGTGATGAGATTGTCTTCCCCTGGCGCTCCTTCGAGGCTTATCCCATCTTCGCGCAGGTCGTGGGCGCCACCCCGGTCAAGGTTCCGCTCACCGCGGATCACCGCGTGGACTTGGAGGCCATGGCGGCTGCCATCACGGACAAGACCCGCCTGATCTTCGTGTGCAACCCGAATAACCCCACCGGCTCCATCATCACCAAGGAGGAGTTCGACGCCTTCCTGGCCAAGGTCCCGAAGGACGTCATCGTGGCGCTCGATGAGGCCTACATCGAGTACAACCGCAACGACGCCGTCCCGCTGGCCACCGACTATGTCCACACCCACGACAACGTCATTGGCCTGCGCACCTTCTCCAAGGCCTATGGCCTGGCCGGTGTCCGTTTGGGCTATGCCTTCGGCAACGCCGAGATCATCGAGGCCTTAAGCAAAGTGGCCATCCCCTTCTCCGTGAACTCCATCGCGCAGGCGGGTGCGGTGGCCTCGTTGGCCGCCCAGAAGGAGCTACGCGAGCGCACCGATGAGACCGTTGAGCAGCGCGACCGCCTGGTGGAGCACTTCGCGGACTTTGGCGTTCCGGAGTCCCAGGCCAACCACATCTGGTTCGCCGCCGACTCCATTGCGAAGCTGGGCTCCCCGCAGGACGTCGCCGCACAGCTCGCCGAGAATGATGTCCTGGTCCGTGCCTTCCCCGAGGGCGTGCGCATTTCCGTCACCACGGCGGAGGAAACCGAGACGCTGCTTAAGGCCTGGGACGCGGCCTTCGGTGCACGGAGCTAGTTTCCGCGTTAGAGTGCAGTTGTGAAGACATTTATCAATTTTGCACTCAACGTCATTGCCGTCGCGGTGGCCTTCTGGGCAGTAGTGGCGATTGTCCCTGGTATCGACATCGTTCCTGCTACCACCCAGAATTTCTTGCTCATCGCGGCGGTCTTCATCATCGTCAACGAGGTCGTCACCCCGGTACTTCGCTTCCTCGGCGCACCGCTGACCTGCCTAACACTGGGCCTCTTCGCGCTCGTCATCAACGGCGCGGTCCTACTCCTCGTCGGCGCGCTGATGGACTCGCTGGTCATCGATGGCTGGGGCGCTGCCATCATCGGCGCGATTGTGCTTGCGATTGTTTCCGGCGTGGTGAACTTTTTCACCAGCCCGCTGCGGGTCCGCAACTAACCCCCAGCAAAAGGCGGGAGGACGTCGACTCGGGAGGCGTCGGCAAGCACGGCGTCCTCGGTAGCGCTCGCGCCATCCACCAGGAAGGTGCAGCGCTCCAGCACCTCCGCAAAGCTCATGCCGGCCTCGGTGCTGCCGGTATGACGAGCACGCAACACGTCCAACAGCTCCCCCAAGGTCGCCGCCTGCGCCGTGTCTTGCGCGCGCCCTGCGGCGGCGCGGGCTGCGGCAAAGTAGTGTATATCAACCATGGTTGCCACTATGCCAGCCTCTGTGACAGGAAGGAACCCGATGCGCACCTATGAGGAACACCTCGCCGCCGTCCGCGCGGCCCTTCCGCAGCCCCGGGTGGTGTCCACTCCCCTGAGCAGCGCCTTCGGCCGCCGCGCCGCTGCGACGTACCGCGCGGAATACAACCTTCCACCTTTCGATAATTCGCAGATGGATGGCTATGCTCTTCCGACTACACACGGCGGCGCCTTCACCGTCGGCCGCACCATTGCGGCGGGTGATCCCCCGGGCTCACTCGAGCACGGCACCGCCCTTCCCATCATGACCGGAGCGAAAGTCCCTGAGGGCACCGTGACCATCGTCCCCGTCGAGCACTGCGAGCCCCCGCACTTCCCAGAGGAGGGCGCCACGGTCACCGTGCCGGCAGCCCCCGAACAGTTCATCCGCCGCGCCGGCTCCGATGTCAAGGCCGGCACAACCCTCATCAATGAGCACGCGCTTCTCGACGCCCCCTCCATCGCCACCCTCGCCTCCCAGGGCCTGACCGAGGTCCTCACATACGCGCCCGCCCGCATCCTCATCTGCACCGGTGGCGCGGAAATCGGTGGCGAAGGCGAGGCTACTATCCCCGATTCCAATGCACCGATGCTCGCGGCCTTGGCTGCGCAATACGGCATAGAGGTAGCCGGCTTCGTGCGCACAAACGACAATCCTTCCGCCCTTCGCGCAGACCTCGCCGAGGCCGTCATTACCCACCGCCCCGATGTCATCGTCACCTCCGGCGGCATCTCCCACGGAAAGTTCGAGGTCATCCGCCAGATCTTCGAAGAGGACGGCTGGTTCGGCCACGTGGCGCAGCAGCCCGGCGGCCCGCAGGGCCTGTCGCGTTTGGGGGAGGTTCCCGTTGTCTGCTTCCCCGGCAACCCGATCTCCACGCTAGTAAGTTTTCGCCTCTATTTAGCGCCCGTTATCGGCCACGCTCCCGCTCCATTTAGAGCACACCTTACTGAGCCCGCCGAAGGCCTCAACAACCGCGAACAGTTCCGCCGTGGAACTATCAGCATCTCCGACGGCACCGCCGAAGCCTCCTTCCTCGGCGGCACCGGCTCCCACCTGATGTCCCAAGCCATCGGCGCTACTGCCCTCATCCGTATCCCGGCGAACACGCAGCTTTCAGCCGGCGACCTCGTGGAGGTGTTCCCACTCTCATGACCCGACGCGCACTCGTTATCGTTGCCTCGACCCGCGCCGCCGCCGGCGAATACGAGGACCGCTCCGGCCCCATCCTGGTGAATTTCCTGCGTGAGCAGGGCTTCGATACCCCGCAGCCCCTCGTCGTCGCGGACGCCGATATCGACTCAGCCCTCGCTACTGCCTTCGCCGATGCCCCCTCCGTCATCCTCACCTCCGGCGGCACCGGCATCACGCCGGATGACCGCACCGTCGAGGCACTCACCCCACATCTTGACCGCGAACTACCCGGCCTGGCCCATGCCTTCTACGCACACTCAGCGGCCATCCCCACCGCGGCACTCTCGCGTACCGTTGCGGGCGTTTCTGGTCGGACTTTCGCCATGGCCCTGCCCGGCTCCACGGGCGCTGCCAAGGACAGCTGCGCGGTCCTCGAACCAGTTCTTCACCACATCATCAACCAGCTGGAAGGCATCAATGAGCACTAACTTCGGCCTACTCGGCGCGCACATCAGTGCTGAGCCCATCACGGCCCCCGACATCGCCACCGCGGAAACGGGTGCCGTCGTTTTATTCGACGGCATCGTGCGCAACCACGACTCCGGCCGGGGCGTTAAGCTCCTGACCTACACCGCGCACCCCTCAGCCCAGCAGGAGATCGAGCGTGTCGCCGGCGAGGTCGCCGCCGCTTTCCCCGCCGTCCGCCTGTGGTGCGCGCACCGGACTGGAGCACTAGAAATCGGCGAATCCGCCTTCATCGTCGCCGCCGCCTCCGCGCACCGCAAGGACGCCTTCGAAGCGGCGTCGACCTGCGCCGACCGCGTCAAGGCGGAAGTCCCCATCTGGAAAGAACAGCTGCATACCGATGACACCACCACGTGGGTAGGCCTGGAATGAGCTCACGTTATGCACGCCAGGAAACCCTGTGGGGAACCTCCACACAGGAACGACTTCGCGCCTCCACCGTCGCAGTCATCGGCGCCGGTGGCCTGGGCTCACCTGCCCTGCTCTACCTGGCAGGCGCGGGCGTCGGGCGCATCCTGCTTTTCGACGACGACACCGTTTCCCTCTCCAACCTGCACCGCCAGGTCATCCACACCACGGCGACCGTGGGCCAGCCCAAAACCAAATCCGCCGCTGCGGCCTTGAGCGCCCTCAACCCGGAGTGCACCGTCGAGCAGTTCTCGCGCCTCACGCCCGATACTGCCCTGGAGCAACTGCGCGACGCTGATCTCATCATCGACGGCACCGATAACTTCTACTCCCGTCACCTTGCCTCCTGGGCCGCCCATGAGCTGGGCATTCCGCACGTGTGGGCCTCGCTTCTGGGCTACGACGCGCAGCTCACCGTCTTCCACTCCGGCCACGGCCCGGTCTACGAAGACCTCTTCCCCACCGATCCGCAGGTGCCCTCCTGCTCGCAGGCCGGCGTGATGGGACCGGTCGTCGGCGTCGCCGGCTCCGCCCTGGCCGTCGAAGCGCTCAAGCTCCTCACGGGCATCGGCACCCCGCTCATCGGCACGCTGGGCTACTACGATTCCCTCGCCGGGACCTGGGAATACATCCCCGTGCGCGCGAACGGCGCCATCCCGGCGCGCCCCGACAACCCCACGGACATCCGCGTCATCCCGGAGGACGCCACGCTTATCGACGTCCGCACCTCCCCCGAGCGCGCCGCCTCCCTCATCCCCGGTTCGCAGCATCTTCCGCTCGATGACATCCTCGCTGGCCACAACCCGCCCCTAGACCCCGCCGACCTCGCCGTCCTCTACTGCGCCAGCGGCCTGCGCTCCGCCCAAGCGGTCGAGGCCCTGCGGGCCCGAGGCTTCAGCAACGTCTACTCGCTGCGCGGCGGCATCGACGCCTGGCAAGAGCACATCTCCGAGCTCGAGTCCGAGGCCGAGGCCGCACGCCGTGGCGAGCTAGAGACCATTTCTCTCGATGACCTAGAGGCCGAGCAGGGCGTGGCCGACTAGCTTCACGCCACTGGCCGTGAGATTCTCTACCCCTCAGCTGGCGGCTCCACCTTCTCGACATCACCTTGGCTACATGGTCCCTTTAGTTTGGTCCCCATACTCTGGTCCCTACTCATTGCAAAGGGACCTTTTATAGCCAGTTTCCTGCGCCAGGATGGTCCCTTTACCCAGTGAAAGGACCAAAGTAAAGAGACCAATATGAAGGGGCCATCGTTGTCCCGCCTTCATCGACCAATCAGCCCCCAAGAGTCAGTACTACTTGCCCCACAAAGGGTTCCCCTCACATGGTTCTGGTCAGATGGTTTGTTTGCACCCAAACGAACCATCTACCTAGGCGCAGATGGTTTACTTGCCCCCAAACGAACCTTATGACTGGAACCATGTAAGAATCCGACTCCCGCAGCGCAGCCAACAACAGGCCACCTTGTAAGCTCACTGCCATGAGGACCCGCCAGTATTACATCGCTACCGCTGTGGTGTGTGCTCTCACGCTGGTGTACATGCTGCTGCGTTGGGACTCGGTGCCCGATCCCATCCCGGTCCACTTCGATGGCTCGGGCAACCCGGACCGCTTCGAGCCCAAATCTTTCCTCAACGCAACGGTCCTGGTGTGGATCGGCGTTGTGTTCGCCATTGCGCTGCCGCTGTGCGTGCCGCCGATCTCGCTGGCTCGAATAACAATGGATGTACCGGCAGAGTCAGCTCTTCCGTTCTCCGAGGCCACGGCACAGCGCGCGGAGCTGCTCACTGGAAAGACCGCCACGTTCATTGCCCAGACAGTCCTCACCATGACGGCCTGCGTGTGCCTCACTACGGTCTGCACCGTCATTCCGGATATCCCCTTCTCGGGCTTTCTACTCGTGGCCGCGTGGATAGCCTTCACCGTGTTCACCATGATTCAGGGCGTCCGATTGACGCTGACATCTGCGAAGGCCGTGCAATCCATTCCCACCGACCATGATGAACAGGTTCGCAACACAGCACTCCGCTTTGCCGGTGGTATGGGCTTCTATAACGAGCCCACAGACCCCATGTGCATAGCTATCTTCCCCATGAATCCTTCGAAGCTGCAGATCAACACCGCGCACGAACCTGGCCGCCGCTACCTGTGGCGCATGGGCATCGCGCTTAGCGCATCCATAGCATTCTGCGTGCTCATCGACGTACTCTAGATGCATGGAGCACCTGTTTGAGCGCGCACACTCGATTCTTTCTGATGCCACCCACGTCGAGGTGTTCACCGGCGCAGGCATGAGCGCGGACAGCGGCATCGCCACATACCGCGATGCGCAGACAGGCATTTGGGAGAACGTGGATCCGGTTGCGATGGCGTCGATAAGCGCATGGCGTACCGAGCCTAAGCCCATGTTCGCCTGGTACCTTTGGCGCGCCCAGCTGGCGCAGCGGGCCGAGCCCAACGCCGGGCACCGCGCAATCGCCGCCGCACACGGCATGACGGTGACCACGCAAAACATCGATAATCTGCACGAGCGCGCCGGAAGCCAAGACGTGGTTCACCTACACGGCTCCTTGTTCGCCTTCCGCTGCACCGACTGCGATACGCCGTATGACGAGGACATTGCACTGCCGAACGAACCGGTCGAGAGCATCACCCCACCCGAATGCCCCGTGTGCGGCGGACTCGTGCGCCCGGGCGTGGTGTGGTTCGGTGAGGCCCTGCCCGACGACGAATGGGCCGAGGCCGAGCGCCGCATGTCCACCGCGGACGCGCTGCTCATCGTGGGCACCTCCGGCGTGGTCTACCCTGCCGCCGGACTGCCACAGATTGCCCATGCGCGCGGCATCCCCATCGTGGAAATCACCCCGCAGCCCACGGACCTCTCGCCGCTTGCCAGCGTGGTGGTCACCGCCACCGCAGCGGAGGCGCTGCCTCGGATCCTGGCGGGGCGAATCGGATAAACAGCAACCCGATATCCCGCGGCCCTTGCCCACCGAAATGTACAAGATGTACATTTGCAGTATGAAAACGATGTCAGTGGCATCCAGCCAATTCCGCCAATCCCAAAGCCAAATTCTTGAAGAGGCACAGCACACACCCGTCGCCATCACTAGTCGTGGAAGCCGGATTCGCGCTTTTGTCGTCTCTCCTTCATTTTTCGCCCGCGCAGTCGAAGCACTAGAAGATCGTGAGGATGTTCAGACCGCAGAGATTGCCCGAGGAGAAGCCGTAGAGATTTCACACGAAGACCTCAAAAAAGAACTCGGACTCACCTAATCGCCTTCTATGGCTAACTCCACTTATCACATCACCTATAAGGCATCCGCAGCCAAGGAGCTACGCAAGCTCGACAGGCCGACACAGAGGCGACTACTTGCTGCAATCGAAGACTTAGCCGTTACCCCTCGCCCGGATGGAGTAAAGAAGTTAAAAGCCTCGGACGACCTGTATAGAATTCGAGTCGGACACTATCGCGTGGTTTATGAAATCCTAGACGGAAAGCTCGTAGTCCTCGTCCTGCGCGTTGCTCACCGACGAGATGTTTACCGGAAATAGGCAAAATTCCTCTCAGATAAACTAAACCGGCCAGTCATTCCGCCCCTCGAGAGGAGATGAATCCATGCTCTACCTTGTTCCAGGAGCCTTAGCGGGAATCGTCTTTTATGCCATTCTCACAGCAGTGAGCTGGGCCATCGAAAAAGCCTGGCCACAACGACGTCTAGGCGCACATAGCCGGTTGACCCTCCACTGCCTTGCCGCAGTTGCATTTTCAATTTTTCTCGCCTTGCCTGGCGGCGGCGGAAACTGGGCCACCCACCTGCAAATTAGCGGGTTCCTACTAGTGGGATGCGTTCTGAGCTGGGTGACTGCAGCGATGAACAACGGAGACAATGCCTGACGCCGTAGAGCGATAACTTCCCTTAATCGTCATTCCTCACATCCCTAATGCATACAAACCCTGTGAGTTGTTCTCCGGGGAGGCATAAGGGCTTCTTCCCTGCATTTTCTCTTCGCTCATTAACGGAGAAAACGAATTGAGCGAACTGGGGAACAATCTGTACCGATGGAAAAAGCTCCCTTAATTGGTGAGTAATACGCCATCCCGCGTCGTACCATCGAAATCTATCGAATTGGTCCTTCCAACGCGGACGCTGGCGAAAGCTATCGGGTATCTCGAGGAAATTCTGCTGAAACTCCTCCGTCCACTCAAGGATTTCGCGTCCCAGATCGGACTCAATTCCTAAGTCTTCAGGAAGATAGAATCCGATTCTATTAGCCCCAGAAACTATGAGTTCTTTAGACGGCCACAGCGAGCTTGGGTGACTGTACTCTGGGCGGAGGAATATTTGCCGATTGGCCATGGAACTAGAATAGCCCAGTGCCACTGCTCAATATACGCAAGATTTTGGTGTAATCACCAAAACAATTGGCGGAGGCGGCGGGATTTGAACCCGCGGTGAGTTTCCCCACGCTGGTTTTCAAGACCAGTGCATTCGGCCGCTCTGCCACGCCTCCTCGTCACGCGTCAGCATGCACCGCGCGCAACACGTTCAGAGTACTAGACTCCGGCGCGGGAGAAGAATTCGGCTCATCTCGTTGAGCAATGGCCAAGCTATGGAGTTCAAACTTGATGCTTAGCGTTATGGGGGTAGGTCCGTTAAAGCGAGCGAGTGGGGTCAGGCAACAGCGCATATTCAGCGTGACTACACCATCACGGAGCCAGAGGAGGGTGAAATCGTTGACTACCACTAACAAGCTTCCGCCAGTGCACCCGGGGGAGGTCCTCATGGAGGACTCCATCGAGGGGTTCAGCATCACGCAGAACAAGCTCGCGGTGCCGATCGGTGTGCCTCAGCGGCCGAGCAAAGAGATGGTGCACGGCTAGCGGTCCATCACCGCCCTGCTTCTGGGGCGCTCACCGAGAATGCATGCCGACGTTGATGACGTTGCCTGATCCGTCGCGGTAGAAGAAGCGCGTAACGCCCTACTCTTCGGTCGTGAGAGGGTGCACGATCTCGCGACCTGCCTCGACAGCGCGACAGTAGGCGGCTTCGACATCATCGACGAAGATTGAGACATCGGGATTCTCGCGGGCTGTGGCATCTCTCGTGAGGAGATTCAGCTGACAGCCTCTGGAATCGGCGAGTGTGACGATCCAGCCGTGATCCATCACCACCTCGAGACCGAGGACCGCAGCGTGTTCGTCGACGCTTCTGCGGAGATCTGCCACCGTGAGGTTGGGGACGATGCGTTCGATGTTCATGCCTTCACGCTTCCAGCTGGAGGAGTGCCAGTCAAGAAGTTATTCAGCTACGGAACGTGGTGGAGTTCAAGTTCAACGTGTAGCCGAGTGCGTCGTTCAGCCTCTGGCTGATCGGCTGAATGGCCGCTTGAGGGCGGCCCCGGAGTTCGCCGGGGCCGCCCTTTTCGTGTGGGGGGAGCCGGTTGGCATGAGTGACAGGTGGTGTGCATGGCTCGGATGGAAGGAGGAATTGGACGGCTCGGGTTTTTCTGCCGGCATGGCCTTCCTTGCCGATGGCAATCGCATCCGCGCCTCCGAGGAAGCTCTGTCCGGCACCGCCCTTGTTATGCTGGCGGGCGACGATGCCGTCCAACTTTGGAACTGCGAACTCACTGAGGTTCAGCTCGTCGAGGTGGTTTTCGTCGACCAGTCTCCAGTCACGGATGAGTAGGGGAAAATTATGAGGTTGATTGAGACCAACGAGGTTTTCAGTTCTCTTGAGCAGCTTGATCCCGCCATCAAAAACAAAGGCAAGATCCCTGACATCGATGCAACGTACACCGAGTTCATTCATCGATATGACGGGGTAAGTATCACGCCGGACATTGTTCTGTATGGCTATCAGAAGGTCCTCGAGTGGAATCGGCGAGCACGTGGCGACGGCTTGCCCGAAGATCTGTGGCTTATCGGGCAGTCGGGGCAGGGCGATGAGTGGTTCTTGAGTGCACGGCGCAAGACAGTGTTCTTTTTCGATCACGACCAGGGGGAGTACGGAGGGCCAGAGAGCTTCCTCGATCTGAAGATCGACTTCACTGGTTTTCTCAGGATGGCGTTCCTGTTGTCGGAGCTGGAGGAGAAGCTTGACGAGGGGCAGGAGATTGATGAATACGAGCAGGAAGTTTCGGACCTTCTGAACAACATCCATCCGCAACTGCGTGTGAGGTTTCCCTTCAACTATTTTTAATGATTGCACCTTGGTCTCAGCTGACGGTCGTTAGCGGAGGTGCGATGTCGACGCCTGTGGCAAATGTGCGGGTGTGGGCGTCCTTGACAGCATCGACCAAAACGGAATGATCGGGGTTCTCGGGAGCTGTGGCGCCGAAAGGACGTTTCCAATCGCCCCAGGGACGTGACTGTTCCGAAGACCTTGGCTAACACTCGGGCTTTCTTCAGTGCTGCTGACGAA